>JBLNAO010000186.1:0-6537 GCA_050259395.1 Chloroflexota bacterium | reverse complement strand
TCATGGAGAAGGCGATGGTCTTCCGGGACTTATAGTCGACTTTTACAACGGAGTCGCAGTCATTCAGTTTCATTCTCTCGGATTCTATCGCATTCGCCGGGAATTAACTGATATTCTTGTTGATATTTTAAAAGATCAGGTCACCGCAGTGTTCGACAAAAGCGAAGGGACCATGCCGCACATGGCCAAAGTTGAAGTGAAAAATGAATTCCTTTTTGGCACCTCCGGACCGGCAAATGTTACCGAGAATGGCTACAAGTTCAGGATCGACTGGACTACGGGACAAAAAACAGGGTTCTTCGTCGATCAGCGCGACAACAGGAAGCTGCTCGAGAGTTATTCAGGCGGGAGAAAGGTTCTTAATATGTTCGGATATACAGGCGGTTTCTCGGTTTATGCCATGAAAAATGCTGAGCTTGTTCACACTGTGGACAGCTCAGGTGCTGCAATTGACATGGCAAATGAGAATATACGGCTGAACTATGGGGACGACCCGCGCCATGTTTCATATAAAACAGATGCATTCGGATTTCTCGAAGACATCCGCGGCAAGTATGACCTGATCATTCTCGATCCTCCTGCATTCGCAAAACACAACAACGTGCTGGCTAATGCTCTTCAGGGATATAAGAGGCTGAACATCAAAGCAATAGATCAAATACAGCCGGGAGGGATCATTTTTACTTTTTCATGTTCACAGGTTGTGTCGAGGGAGAACTTCAGGAAGTCGGTCTTTGCAGCAGCGGCCAATACAGGCAGAAAGGTCAGGATACTCCATCAGCTGAGCCAGCCTGCCGATCATCCGGTGAACATATATCACCCCGAAAGCGAATATCTGAAAGGTCTGGTTATCTACGTTGAATAAAATCATAAATGGCAACAAACAGGAATATCGGCCTTGTCGCAAAGAAGCTCGCATTGCACGAATGGCAGGTGGAAAACACCATCAGGCTGATGGATGCAGGGGCAACAATCCCTTTCATCAGCAGGTACAGGAAGGAAATGACAGGCAGCCTCGACGAAGTGCAGCTCATGCACATCCGGGAGGAGTATGACAAGCTTAATGAGCTCGATGCAAGAAGGGAAGCGATCATCAGGTCTATCACTGAACAGGAAAAAATGACCGATGAGCTGAAACAGAGAATAGATGCCGCCCTAACATTATCTGAACTCGAGGATATATACCTTCCTTACAGGCCTAAGCGCCGCACACGCGCAACTATCGCGAAGGAGAAAGGGCTGGAAGCGCTTGCTGACATCATTTTCAAACAGGTTGAAAAAGATCCTGCTCTTAAAGCTGAAGCATTCCTGAACGACCAGGTAAAATCTGTGGATGAAGCAATTGCCGGAGCTTCCGATATTATTGCAGAATGGATAAACGAGGATGAAAAAGCAAGGAAGCAGCTGAGAAGGCTTTTCGACAGGGATGCGGTTATTTATTCGAAAGTTGTAAAAGGAAAGGAAACAGAAGGGATAAAGTTCAGCGATTATTTCGACTGGTCGGAACCGCTCAGGAAATGCCCTTCACACAGGTTTCTCGCAATGAGGAGGGGTGAAGATGAAGGATTTCTGAAGCTCGCAGTAGAACCGGCCGAAGATAAGGCTCTCGAAACCCTGGATTCGATATTCCTGAAGGGAAGGAATGCTTCTTCGGAAATTGTTGCAGGTTCGGTAAAGGACAGCTGGAAAAGACTGCTGGGCCCTTCTCTCGAGACTGAATTCAGGAATATTTTCAAGGAGAAGGCTGATAATGATGCAATTGCTGTTTTTGCCGACAATCTGCGCCAGCTGTTGCTCGCATCACCGCTGGGAGAGAAGAATGTACTGGCAATAGATCCCGGATTCCGGACAGGCTGCAAGATCGTCTGTCTCGACAGGCAGGGTAACCTTGTTCATAATGAAGCGATATTCCCGCATCCTCCGCAAAACGAAACCGCAAAATCCGTCAGAAAGATCCTTACACTCGTAGAGGCTTACAAAATTGAAGCAATCGCTATAGGAAATGGAACGGCAAGCCGGGAAACAGAGGATTTCATAAAAAAATGGGTGCGCTTCGAAAAGGATATACAGGTTTTTGTCGTGAGTGAAGCAGGAGCTTCAATCTATTCCGCTTCTAAAACTGCACGTGATGAGTTTCCCGATTATGATGTGACTGTACGTGGCGCTGTATCGATAGGCAGGAGATTGATGGATCCGCTGGCAGAGCTGGTTAAGATTGATCCGAAATCGATCGGTGTGGGCCAGTATCAGCATGATGTCGACCAGCCGAAGCTTCAGAAATCACTCGACGACGTAGTGATCAGCTGCGTCAATGCTGTCGGCGTCGAGGTCAACACAGCCAGCAAACATCTGCTGACATATGTATCCGGACTTGGCCCCCAGCTTGCCCAGAACATTGTTGATTACCGTGCCGAGAACGGTCCGTTTAATTCAAGGAAGGAACTGCTAAAAGTTAAAAGAATGGGAGAGAAGGCGTTTGAACAGAGCGCCGGGTTTCTGCGCATCAGGAATGCTGAGAATCCGCTCGATTCCAGCGCCGTTCACCCTGAAAGTTACCATGTTGTTCAGAATATGGCTAAAGATCTCGGATGTAATGTTCTCGACCTGATAAAAGAAGATGGCAAGAGAAAAGAGATAAATCTTGAAAAATATGTCACGGCTGTTACAGGGCTTCCGACTCTCCGGGACATAGTCCAGGAACTGGCCAAACCGGGCCGCGATCCCCGGTCAAAGATCAAAGAATTCAGGTTTGCAGATGTTCATTCAATGAACGATCTCATTCCCGGAATGATTCTGCCCGGAATTGTAACAAATGTTACAAAATTCGGCGCCTTCGTTGATGTCGGCATCAAGCAGGATGGCCTGGTTCATGTTTCCAATATGAGCAGCAAATATGTTTCCGATCCTTCGACAATCGTGAAGCTTCACCAGCATGTTATGGTGAAGGTTTTAGGGGTGGACATCGAACGTCACCGTGTTCAGCTGTCGATGAAGGATGTGGATCAGAAGGCACCGTTGACTACATAGCTCATCCGTGTCTTCTCATCCTTTATTTCATTAAATATTCCTGCATACACCATGGGATCCTTCACTTCACAATTCTGAGAACGCTCAGAATTGTGAAGTTCAGGATGACACTCATATGGGTGGTGGTTGGAAATGTAGCGGCGCGATTTGATTTAAAAATTCTCTAATACATAATATTGCTAATCGCGCCGCTACATTCCCTATTCTCTTAAAAACGGTTTTGTCATCCTGAACGCAGCGTCAGCGGAGTGAAGGATCCCCTGGTGCATGCAGGATCCCTTGGTGCATGAAGGATCCCTTGGTGCATGAAGGATCCCCTGGTGCATGCAGGAACAAGTATCCAGCGTCAATCTTAAACTATAAACCTGCAATCACTTAATTACATTTTCGTCAATACCCATAATAGTAATTTTATATATATTCGGGCAAACATATCTTCAAATGAAAAAAATCAACCTCTTCCTGCAAGCATTACTTGTCGTAATGCTTTTTTCATGTAAGACTGCTCCAAAGCCGCCGGTAGCCGATAAAATCCCTCATGAGGTTTTCGACAAGCGCAATGATAATTATTACTGGATGCGGCTCTCCGATGCCCAGAAAAATGCAGAGGTTCCGGATACACAAACTGTAAAGGTCCTCGATTATCTCAATAAAGAGAATGAATACCAAAAGACCGTTCTGAAACATACTGAGGGGCTGCAGAAGACACTTTATGATGAGATCATCGGAAGAATAAAGAAAGATGACGAGTCGGTTCCTTACCTGAAGCATGGATATTTTTATTATACAAAGTACACTGAAACAAGTGAATATCCGGTTTTTTACCGCAAAGAAGGATCAATTGATGCTCCCGGGCAGATTCTTCTGGATGTCAACAAATTGGCTGAAGGAAAGTCCTATTGCTCAGTAAGCGGGACGGTGGTGAGCCGTGATAACAGGATACTCGCCTATGGAACCGATTTCGTAAGCAGAAGGAGATATACTCTGAACTTCATGGACATCGAAACCGGAAACCTCCTCCCTGACAAGATTGAGAACACCACGGGCCAGGTGATCTGGGCTGCGGATAATAAAACGGTGTTCTATGTCACGAAAGATGAAGAAACACTTAGGGCTGACAAAGTTTACAGCCACATCCTCGGAACGGATCCCGCTACCGATAAGATGGTGTTTTTCGAGCCTGATGAGACTTTTGATATTGGCCTCTCTGAAACAAAAAGCGAAAAGTATATCGTCATAAACTCGACGCAGACGCTTACATCGGAATGCCTCTACCTCGATGCTTCAAAGCCCGCAGAGGATTTCAAAATTTTCGAGCCGAGGAAAGTCAATCATGAATACAGCATTGATCATCTTGGGAATGATTTCTTCATCTATACAAATTCCGACAGCTCTTCGAATTTCAGGCTGATGAAGACACCTGAAGGAAAAACATCTTATACAAACTGGACCGAGATAATTCCTCACAGGAAAGATGTTTTGCTGCAAGGCTTCGAGCTGTTCGATAATTATCTTGTTTTATCTGAAAGGATGAAAGGCCTCAATAACCTGAGGATTATCAACAGGAAAGATAACAGCGATCATTATATCGACTTCGGAGAGGAAGTTTATACTGCAGGTATAAACGTCAATCCAAATGCTGATACGGAAGTCATGAGATACAGCTACTCTTCTCTTACAACGCCTAATTCGGTCATAGATTATAACATGTCCACCCGCGAAAAGAAGCTTATGAAAGAGGAGGAGGTTCTTGGTGGCTTCGACAAGGCAAATTATGAAGCGAAACGTCTCTGGGCTAAGGCAGGCGATGGAACGATGGTGCCTGTATCGCTGGTTTACAGAAAAGGTTTTGTGAAGGATGGAAAGGCTCCAATGCTTCTTTATGCTTATGGATCATATGGTTCATCCACAGATCCGGGTTTCCGTTCGAACATCATCAGCCTTCTCGACAGGGGATTTACTTTTGCAATCGCGCATATCCGTGGAGGAAGTGAAATGGGAAGGTACTGGTATGAGGACGGCAAGCTGCTGAAGAAAATGAACACATTCACTGATTTCAACGACTGTGCTCAATTTCTTGTCAATGAGAAGTATTCATCGACTGACAGGTTGTTTGCAATGGGCGGAAGTGCAGGGGGGTTGCTGATGGGTGCTGTAGTGAATCTGAGGCCAGACCTGTATAAGGGCGTTATAGCTGCTGTCCCGTTTGTTGATGTTGTTACAACGATGCTCGACGAGACGATTCCGCTTACCACATTCGAATGGGATGAGTGGGGCGACCCGAGGAAAAAAGAATATTACGATTATATGCTGTCATATTCGCCATACGACCAGGTTAAAGCCATTGATTATCCAAACATGATAGTAACAACCGGGCTGTGGGATTCACAGGTGCAATACTGGGAGCCTGCAAAATGGGTGGCTAAACTGCGCGACATGAAGACAGACAATAATCTCCTGGTGATGGATTGCAATATGAAAGCAGGTCATGGCGGCGCAAGTGGACGGTTCGAACGGAACCGGATAACAGCACTTGAATATGCTTTCATATTAGATTTGGCCGGAATAAAAGAATAGTAACACAGAGTTTCACAGAGAAGACACAGAGAGCACTGAGTTTTTAATTAATCTCTGTGGTCCTCTGTGGTTCTCTGTGTAATAATAGAAATAAGTTTATCATGAAAAAATCCATTCTTCTGTCTCTATTCATTTTGCTTCTTGCTTCCTGCAAACAAAATGTTTATGAAATACTTGTCGAAGCCGAAAGCTTTTCCGAAAAAGGAGGATGGGTTGTCGACCCGCAGTTCGTGGAACAGATGGGTTCGCCTTACCTCCTGGCACATGGACTTGGCATGCCAGTTCAGGATGCCTCTGCCAGGATAATAGTTCCTGCCAAAGGAAATTACAACATCTGGGTCAGAACCAGAAACTGGGCCCCGGGTAACTGGGACGCACCAGGCAGGTTCCGCATCGCAATCGACGGAACAGAACTCGAAACAGAACTTGGCACCGGGGAAGGCTGGGCATGGCAATATGCCGGCAAAGCATCCCTCAGCGACACTGTAGCAGAAATCACTTTGAAGGATCTTACCGGATTCGAAGGGCGCTGTGATGCCGTTTATCTCTCCACCTCAGAATCAGCACCGCCCAATGACAACAAAGAGCTGGCATTATGGAGAAAAAAGATACTTAATATAAGTGATGTGCCTGCAAGAATCGAATCGTTCGACCTTGTCGTTGTCGGCGGAGGAATTGCCGGCTGTGCGGCCTCGGTTGCAGCGGCAACACAGGGATTGAAGGTCGCACTAGTACAGGACCGGCCGGTTCTCGGAGGCAATGCAAGCAGTGAGATCAGGGTGCATACAGAGGGAATAACCTGGAAGTCCGACAGCATTCTTAAGAACCTCAATACTGTCTGGTGGCCCAATGGCTCACCAGATGCAGCAGCTGACGACAAGAAAAGAATGGATTACATGAACAGCTTTGAGAACATCTCTGTTTTCCTGAATA
>JBLNAO010000185.1:0-15091 GCA_050259395.1 Chloroflexota bacterium | reverse complement strand
AAATGCTTTGGCATCAGCGTCCCTCGAATTAGTGGAAAGAGTGGAAAGTACATTCAGTTTTCTGCCGTTCTCATCTTTTGCAAGAGGGAATCTGGCCTGGTCGAGCTTCACCCAGGAAGGCACATAGGTCGACTCGCCGTTTTTCCAGCTTCCGAACCATATAATAACCAGCCTCAATCCGGCTTCCCTGGCGCCAATGATCATGCTGTCAACAAGCTCGAAATTGAACTTCCCTTCTTCAGGTTCGACAAGCTCCCATGATGCTGTTCCTATCACCGTATTGAGGTTTGCGTCAGCCATTCTTTTCCATACCGGTCTCATGTAAGCGGCTCCTGCGCAGGTGGAATTATGTAGTTCGCCCCCGAGCATCAGAAAAGGACTGCCGTCAACGATCAGCTGCGTGGCTGTTCCCTGCTTCTGAAGGTACGGCTGTGAGGAACCGGAAGAAGATGTTTTAACATCATTGCAGGCCTCCAGGAAAAATATCCCGGCAAGCAGGAGAATACCGCAAGTTACCTTCATATTCATTCTGCAGTTCTTTCCCCGGCCAGGTCGTAGATCTTAATGTCAGCGGGACTCTGCGTCCAGTTGGCTATCGTACTGCCGAATTCCTTGAAATAAGCCTGTGCGAAATGAAAGTCGATTGCGGCCTGACCAGTATATTTCTCAACAAAGACAAAGCTGGTTTTTTCATAAGGGCTCTGGAAAAGATTATACTCGATACAACCCTCTTCATCATTCGAGCTTTTGATAATGGTTTGTGCCGCATTGATAAAATCTTCGACATTTTCAGCCTTGATGGCCACTTTGGCGATTATCATCTTCTGCCCGCCTGCGGGCTGGGCGGCAACTTCCTTCTGTGATTCGGTTGAAGGAGTATTCTGTTTGCATGAAAGCACGGCTATTGCAATAATTAATGAAAGAAAAAGAACTTTTGATTTCATTGCTTGAGGTTTTAGGTTAATGAAATAAAGATAGAATAATTTTTCCATGAAGTAAAAGCTGCGCCACTCTCCATTTTGCTGATCTATGTGTAGATTGTACACAAAGCATTGCAATGTCCTGACTTAAATATTAATACCAATTGAACAACCCTGAAGTTTTCCTTGTTGAAGATCATATCAGCAAATCCTAAGCAATGATACTAAAATCAATCTTCAGGCATCTCTGGAACGATTATACAGAACAGAATCCTTCCGCAAAAAAAATATACGACCTTTTCAAAAATGAAGGTGAGGAGGTCGTTAATGATCATATTGCATTCAGGACAATCGATTTTGAGGATGTAAATATCAATGCACTGGCGATTCCTTTCATAAAGAATGGGTACATCTTAAAAGGTGAATATGATTTTGAGGAGAAGCACCTTCATGCAAGGCATTATGAAATTCCTGGTGATAAAACTGCACCGAGAATATTTTTAAGTCATTTGATTCTGCAGGATGTATCGCCTTTCATCAACGAGATTTTCAGGGAAGCTTTCCTGAATGCTGACAGGAAGAAGCTCGATAAGAATACACTCATCATCGCCGGAAGGATTTTCGATCCTATCTCTTACAAGACCTACCAGATGCTCAGGGAGGAATCGGAGTATGCTGCCTGGTTCTATGTTTTCGGGTTCAGGGCAAATCATTTTACAGTCAGCGTCAATTCACTGAAGAAATACAACAGTATTTACAAGGTTAACGACCTGCTTAAAGCAAACGGTTTCGTTCTGAACACATCCGGAGGGGAGGTGAAAGGTGAAGGTGAGCTTTTGCTGCAGTCAAGCACTATGGCCGACCTGGTTAAGGTAGATTTTGCCGACGGCACCTACGAGATCCCTTCCTGCTATTACGAATTCGCACAAAGGATCCCTGATGAAAACGGGCAGATCTACTCAGGGTTCATTGCAAAATCAGCCGACAAGATCTTTGAAAGCACAAATATGTACCAGAACAAAAAATAACAGCGTAAAGTATCATCACAAACAGAGGCTCTGCATTAAGGCCTAATAAATACCTGAATGATCTCATGCCCGAAGTACGGTTTCTTCATTTTGTTTTTCCTATCGGCACAGACAATACCGGCCCAGACCCTTTCTGAAACCGACCCGGTGCTGTACAACGGGAAGATCTACACATACCATCTGCACCCTGAAACTAAGGGCAACCAGTTCCTTGAGGACAAGGTCTTCAGGAAAGGGTGGCTTAAAATCCGTGAGAACAAATATGACAGTCAAAATATCAATTATGACGTTTTTCATCAACAATTGATATTGAAATACATGACTTCTGATGGTGTTTCAAGGCAGTTGATCATCTCCGATGCATGGCTGGAAGCTTTCGGCTACGATGATTTGAACTTCGAAGTTGCCGGCCCAGACAGGAAGATATTCCAGTCGCTGGGAAAAGGGCCCTGCAGAGTATTCATTCACTGGACAAAGACACTCGATCTGAGCAAGGAATTTGGTGCGCAAAATTATGTTTTTTCAAAACCAAAGAAGGAGATGTTCCTTTCTGTAGACGATACTTTGTTGCACTTCTCAGGTAACCGGAGCTTCATTTCTGCTTTCACTTCAGTCTCAGGTAAAGCTGCAGGTGACCAGGTTAACGACTATCTGAGAAGAAAAAGGTTGAATAT
The DNA here is from genome assembly GCA_050259395.1 of Chloroflexota bacterium. Lineage (GTDB taxonomy): Bacteria > Bacteroidota > Bacteroidia > Bacteroidales > VadinHA17 > LD21. The sequence continues at coordinate 12,469 of JBLNAO010000185.1, read as the reverse complement.
CAGGAATATGGATAATAACTCGATTGAAGAACTGCTTGCATTGTGCAGCGGTTTCCTTAAGCTTCCTGCTGTCAATGACCTTGTTCCCGGAAAATGGAACAGCGACAATGTAATAATTCCTGCTGAGGTCTTAATCGATAGTCTGCCTGATTACCGCAGAATTGCTGCTGTTCCGGATTCTGTCATTTCACCTCAAAGAAAGATTACTGAGACTGAAGCAAAATACCTCACCAGGAGAGGTCCTGATGTCACACAGGTAGTAACAGTGGGCCGGCAGGGATCAATTTCAAACGCCAGGGCAAGAATACTAGGAAGGATACTTGACCATGAAACAGGCGAGCCCCTGATGTCTGTGCCTGTTTATATTAAAGAAACAAAATCAGGTGCAGCGACCGATATCAACGGTTTCGTCAATCTGACCCTTGCACCGGGAAGTTACAACGCGGAGGTTGCTTACCTTGGTTACGCAGCCATGAAGTTCATTCTTCAGGTTTTGTCGGATGGCGCTTTTACGCTCATGCTGCAGAAAGCCGAAATAAGGCTGCAGGATGTTGTAATCAGCGCCAGCGCTCAATCGAACATGAACATGAAGGATGCCGGATTGGACCGGATCTCAGTCCGTAATTTAAAATCCATGCCTGTCCTGATGGGAGAGCAGGATGTACTGAAGGCATCGGTTACATTGCCCGGGATAATGAGTGTTGGCGAAGGCTCTGCCGGGTTGAATGTTCGGGGAGGCGGGTACGATCAGAATTCTTTTTACATAAACAAGATACCGGTTTACAACACCTCACATCTGTTCGGCTTCTTCAGCTCCTTCAATTCAGATATAGTCAGGGACATCTCAATTTACAAGGGTTTCATCCCCGTTCAGTATGGAGGCAGGCTTGCATCAGTTTTCGACATTACCGCAAGGCAGGGTAACAGGAAACATTTCACAGCTCATGGAGGTATCAGTCCGGTTACAGGAAGCCTTACGGTTGAAGGCCCCGTCAAAAAGGAAACCGGTTCATTCATATTAAGCGGACGGTCTTCGTATTCCGACTGGATACTCTCAAGGTTGAGAGATACAACCATCAGATCGAGCAGGGCAAAATTCAACGATATTTCAGGCGGCCTCAACATGGATGCCGGAAAGAGCCAGTTCTCGCTTTTCTTCTATAGCAGTTATGACAAATTCCGCTTTGCAGAAATTACAGACTACGATTATTCAAACAAAGGTGGTTCTGCCATATTCAGCCATACTTACAGTAACGCCCTTAGATCGGAGATGTCACTAAGTGGTTCGGTTTACCGCTTCAATACGAGCGACAAGCTTGAACCTTCCTCAGCCTACACACATTCTTACCGGCTGGGGCATTACGGCGCCAATTTCATCTTTAAGCATGTTCTGAATGAAAATAATAAGCTTGACTACGGTATGGATATTTCGTTGTATGATCTTAACCGTGGAATTGTGAGCCCTTACAATGAAAGATCTCTGCGAATACCTATTGATATGGGCAGGGAGAGAGGGATGGAGGCATCCATGTTCATTTCTGATTATTTCCGCATCAGCCAAATGATCAGCTTTGATCTCGGAATTCGGTATGGAATCTTTGTTCCCGCAGGTCCGGCAGAAGTATATATTTACAGGAAAGGGGTGCCTGTTGATCCGAGATATATAACTGACACCCTTCAATTTAAAAGGAATGAACCCGTAAGAAGGTACTCCGAACCCGACATACGAGCCTCGGTGAACATCAGGACCGGAGAATACAGTTCGGTAAAAGCCGCATTCAACCAGATGCATCAGAATATTTTCATGCTGAATGCCGGCATCACACTTGCGCCAAACACTCAATGGAAGCTTGCCGACTACCATCTTAACCCTTCGGGAAGCAACTTGTTTTCTCTTGGTCTCTACAGGACTTTCCCTTCAGCCGCGATGGAGGCTTCGGCAGAGCTCTATTATAAGAAGGCTGAAAATTATCCAGAGTTCCGGGAAGGCGCTGATTTCCTGAAAAACCCCTATGTTGAAACCCTTGTGTTGCAAGGCAGGCAGAAAGCATATGGTTTTGAGGTCTATGTTAAAAGAAGCAGCCGAGAGCTTGAAGGCTGGGTTTCGTATGCCTTTTCCAGATCAATTATGACTGTTAACGGTTTAAACCCATGGGACAAAATCAACAAGGGCGAGCCTTACCCTTCCAACTATGATATCCCACATTCGGTGAATGCAATTCTGAGCTATCATTTTACACGAAGGGTCATTCTTTCATCAGCTTTTACATATCAGACAGGCAAGCCTGTAACCTATCCTGAATCAGTTTATTACATAGACGGCTCCCAGTATCTCGATTATTCGGGAAGGAATGCCTACAGGATTCCCGACTACATGCGTGTCGATCTTTCACTCATAATCGAAGGGAATCTCAGGACCGGAAAACCTTTGCACAGCTCTTACATATTCAACCTTTACAATGCAACAGGCAGAATGAATCCCCACTCAGTGTACTTCAGATCCGAAAACGGGAGGATAAAGAGCTACATGTATTCGGTGATCGGGGTTCCCATTTTTACGGCTACCTGGCAATTTAAGCTCGGCAACTATGCATCGGAATAAATTTTGCATATTGTTTTTTTCCATCATCCTTGGAACAGGTTCATGCATAAATCCATTCGAACCGGGGATCGATCCGACGGATATCAGCAAATATGTTGTGAACGGGCTGGTTTCCGATGAGAACACTGTGCAGACTGTTTCGGTCTCTATGGCTTCCGATGTGGGAGACCCCAGGATGATACCTGTTTCAGGCTGCAGCATATCCATCAGGGATGAACCGGGGAATACCTTCCCGATGAATGAGACTGAAAACGGTATTTACAAGGCTGTGATTGACAAACCGTTCCTTTTTCCCGGTAATTCCTTCAAGATAGAGATTACCACCCCGGACGGGAAAAGGATCGAATCTGATTTCGACAGTATGCCCGGTTGTCCTGATGTCGATTCAGTCTATTTTCTAAGGAGGGACATCATAACTGATAATCCTGTTTATCCTGTGAGAGGCATCCAGTTTTATCTCGATTTTGAAGGGACCGGTTCCCAAAGCCGCTTCTTCAGGTGGGAGCTTGCAGAGACATGGGAGTACAGGGTTCCATATCCGCGGGAATGGTATTATGACGGAATTGTGCATCATATCTATCCTGCCGATTATTCCCGGCAGGTTTGCTGGAAGACCGTTCCGGTAAGTAAGATATTCACTCTCTCAACCACGGGACTTACCGTGAACAGGTATGAGATGTTGCCGCTCAACTTTGTCGACAATCTTGGTCCGAAGCTCCTTTATGGTTACAGCCTTTTGATCAGGCAGATTTCGATGAGTGAAGCTTCATTTGCGTACTGGGATCAGCTCAGGAGTAACAGCTACGACCAGGGAGGGCTCTATGACAAACAACCTGCAATGATTTCAGGAAATCTTCATAACGTTACTTCGCCGGAAAATGAAGTGCTCGGTTTTTTTGGAGTGTCATCAGTAAAAACTAAAAGAATATTCGTGGCTGATGTAAGAAATCTCGATATCAAATTTGTTGCCTCATGTTCAATAAATGTTCTCAAGTACGGTTTCAAAGAGCTGAAGCCGGAAGACCTTCCGGTATATCTTTACGGTGACCGCGATGGCTACGGTTTAATAACAATGGGAGATGAATGTGTGGACTGCCTGAAATTGGGAGGTGTAAACGTCAAACCTGATTTCTGGCCCTGGTAAATGAAACATCTTACTGCAATATTGCTTTGGCTTATCGGATGCCATGGGCTGAGTCAGCCTGTGAAGGAAAGAGTCATTCTATTCCCGGACAGGAATCTGTATATCAGCGGAGAACTGATACAATTTTCAGCATTTATCAGATCGCAAAATGACAGCTTTGCAGGGAGCAGGATTCTGTACTGTGAGCTCGTAACCAGCGATGGAAGAAGCATGGCCAGTGGCAAATATGCAACAGTAAACTCGACGGTTTCAGGAAGCCTGGTCATTCCGCCTGAACTGATATCAGGCATTTATTACCTGAAAGCATACACGAAAGCAATGAGGAATGAAGGCCCTTCTGTATATTCATATGAATATATCAAAGTGGTCAATCCATACCGGAGCGAAGTAAATTCCTCAATCGCAGATCAACCTGTTACAGCTCCGGTGAAATCGGGCGATACCATTCCTGAGGCTATAATCAGCAATATGGTAAGAGTTCCTGCATTTGCCTTACCGGGAGATTCAGCCAGAATCTTTATTGATGATTCTTCATTATGTAAAACTCTGAGAAACTTAACAATTTCAGTAATTCCTGAGCATACACTTTCAGACAGGATCATATCACCTGCAGATGATACCGCAATTCACGATAATGCCTATCTGCCCGAAACAAAAGGCATACTGATCACCGGAATCGTAAAGAACAGATCGAATGGCAATGTGATTCCCGGCATAAGGGTAAATCTCTCGATAACAGGAGAAGGAAGGGACTTCATGTCGGCAAGCACCGCCAAAGATGGACGTTTTGTTTTCTCCGTGCCTGATTACAAAGGCAACCGTGATATTTTTCTCTGCACTGAAAGTACAGACAGCCTCGATGCACAGATTCTTGTTGATAATGATTTCTGCAATCTACCCGTTTCACTGCCTGAAGCAGATTTTGAATTGTCTGATGCTGAACGGCAAATTGCATTAACAATGGCAAACAGATTCAGTATGGAGACTTATTTTAATAATGATTCTGTTGAAGGCAGTAAACCCGAGGAAACACCTGCGTTCTACGGCAAGCCCGATGAGATTCTTGCCATGGATGAATATGTACAGCTTCCCACCCTTGAAGATTATTTTAACCAGCTTCCTGTGTCAGTGAAGGTAAGAAAACGTTCAGGGCACAATTATTTCAAAGTGCTGGGAACTCAGGCAGAGTTGATGGATATCGACCCCCTGGTAATGGTTGATCTTGTTGTTATAGATGACCCGGAAAAGATCCTTGCCCTGGATCCGCGCGATATAACAAGGATCGATATAGTGAATGCAGTATATGTAAAAGGCGACAGGATTTACGGCGGAATAGTAAATGTAATCTCGAGGGAAGGCGATTTTGCAGGAATCAGCCTTCCCTCGTCAGGTGTATTTATCAATTACTCCTTTATAAGCAGTACCGTTAAAACTCCGGTCAATTCGGTAAAGACAAATGTACCTGATACCCGTAATACTGTATTCTGGAAAGTTTTCCGGGACCAGGATAATTGCACCGATTTATCATTTATTGCACCTGCAACACCTGGGAAATATTTGGTGGTCATCAGGGGTGTCGATGGAAATGGTGAAGAGGTCGGCCAGGCACTTTCATTCACCGTTAAAGGACAATGACAGAACCGTTTCAGTCTCCGCAGCCAACTTTTCCCTTAATACCTTTTTTTTTGCCCTTCTGTAAATTTTGATATACTCCCGGGCGCTGTCATCCCATGAGAAGTGCTGCTCCATGGCATTCCTGACAAGCTTTTCCATATGAAGCGGCCTTTGATGATAGGTGTCAAGGGCGAGTTTAATACATTCGGAAGCAGCTTTGCACGTCGGCTCCAGGAATTTGAAGCCTGTGCCTTCGCCTGTTTCAATATTGTAATTTATAATTGTGTCGTTGAGTCCTCCTGTTGCCCTGACTATTGGCAGTGTTCCGTATTTCAGGGAATAGATCTGGTTTAATCCGCAGGGCTCATAAATGGAAGGCATGAGAAAAAAGTCACTTCCCGCTTCAATCAGGTGGGCCAGTTCATTATCATATCCAATAAATGCCCCGGTTCTGCCCGGGTAACGCTGAGGCAGGCTGCCAAAAAATCCTTCCAGCTTCGTATCACCCGATCCAAGAATGGCAAACTGTACATTCGTGTTGCTTAAGATGTCATCAATACATTCTTCCATAAGCTGGAAACCTTTCTGTTCCACAAGCCTGCTGACAATTCCTACAAGGGGCGTACCGGCACTCTTATGCAGTCCAAGCTGTTTTTGCAGCACGGTCTTGCAAGCGGCTTTTCCCCTGAGATCATCCTTTGAGTAATTGGCCGGGATCAGCTTGTCGGTTTCGGGATTCCAGTGATCGTAATCAGCACCGTTGATGATACCGGTGTAATCTTCAACTTTCAGCTTTAGAAAATACTCCATTCCATAACCAAGGGGTTCAGTCATTGTTTCGGCTGCATAGCCTGGACTGACAGTGTTTACGACATCTGCAAAATGAATTCCTCCTTTAAGGAAGTTAACATCTCCATAATGTTCGAACCTGTCCTGGGTGAAATCCTCAGCTCCCAGTCCTGTGCGGAAATAGAAGCTTTTATTGTATCGCCCCTGGTAAGCAATATTATGTATTGTAAGAACACTCGCCGTTTCATCGAAAACCGGGTCGTCGTTATACAGCTTTTTCAGGAAAGCGGGGAGAAGAGACGTATGCCAATCGTTCGCATGAACAATGTCGGGCTTGAAATTAAGCAAATAGCAAAGCTGCAGGGCGGCTTTCGAGAGGAATGCGAATCTAAGGGGATTATCGGGGAAATCTCTGTACGAATCATCGTGGTACATACCCTTACGGCTGTAGAAATCATGATGCTCAAGGAAATAAACCGGCACTTTTCCCGGAAGTTCAGATACGTAAACACTGCATGAGAGGTGTTCACCGGCCAAAGGGACATCGAGCTTCTCAAAAGCAGGCACAATGTTGTGTTTCTTCCTGTCAATCTGTGAATAAAGCGGCATCACCACAATTACTTTGTGACCAGCCTTCACAAGAAATTGAGGCAATGCCCCCACAACATCGCCGAGTCCGCCGCTTTTTGCAAAAGGGGCGCACTCAGCCGATACAAAAAGTATGTTCAGCTTCGACATTATGCAGTTTCGAGTTGGGCCGGCATCTTCAGCTCTATCGATTCACGTGATCCGAAGATTAACGCGCAGATAAGGGTAAGGTATTCCCTCAGATGTCTGGTTATCAGGAAATTGTCAAGAACATACTGACGTGCATTTTTACCCATGGAATCCATTATCTCCGGATGTTTGAGAAGATAGCGGATGCGCATTGCGGCTCCTTCGGGTGAATTTACCAGGTAGCCGGTATAATGATTTATAACCTGCAACCTTATTCCCCCGGTATCGCCGCCTATAACAGGCTTCCCTTTCCAGAGACCTTCCGTTACGGTAAGCCCGAAACCTTCCTTAAGTGATTTCTGGAGAATGATGCTCGAGCCTCTCTGCAAAGCATTTATAGCTCTGTGGGCATCGTTCGGGAGCTCGAGTATATGAACGTCAGGATCGTCTCCTGCGAATGATTTCACTTCCTGCAGCACCTGCTGGCCTTCGGGATCGTCGGATGCACCTCCGCCTGCAAGCACAAGCTGCACCGGCACATGTTTCTTGATAAGCCTGTAACTCTGTATCACACCAAGGGGATCCTTGAACCTGTCGTAACGGGAGACCTGTGTGAGGATTGGAACATCTTTCTTCAACCCCCACGAATCGAGGTAATAGGCTATCTCCTTCTCTGGAATCTCCACGTTTTTTTCGCTGAGCGGGTCAATGCTGGGTGGAATAAGATAAAGAGGATGAGGCAATTGCTGCACGAAAGAAGACAGCGACCAAATGCTTGCATCATAATCGCGGATGTATTCGCTCAGGAATTTCCAGACAGGCCTGTAAGGATGGCTCACGTCGATATGGCATCTCCAGATCCATTTGCCTTTCCTTTCATTTTTGCAGTGACTTAGCAGGGCAGCAGGCTGAGGGTCATGAATGAAGACCACATCGGCTTCAATGAGCTTCGACCTTAGTCTTTCAAAATTACTGGTGTTGGTGGCTTTGTAAACATCGAGAAGATGTTGTGATACTTCATCGCGGTTTCCCTGGAGTGAATTGTGGAACTTCTTTGTGCATTGATAAAATTCCTTTTCCCCGTTTATGATCTCCCATTCGGCATCTATGCCAAGCTCTTTTTTAAGAGGGATCAACCTGTGAAGTATCTCGGCAACTCCGCCGCCTTCCTTGGTGGAATTGATGTGAAGTATTTTCATTCCCCTGAGAGGATAAGCCAGTTGTCTGAGGTGATCGATGACTTGTGTACCGACCACATGTGCATATTGTTCAAGTAGATTTTCCATCAGGCAGCAACTTTAAAATAATCACTCAAAACATAATTAATCTCACGGCGCAGTTCGTTCAGCGTGGTAAAATACGGGTCGATGTTGTCGAGTTCCGATACCAGGCCAATGTACTTGTCCCCAAAGGCGCTCAGCCACACTGAGAAATCATTCTTGGCATCCTGTGTTCTTCTGCGCGAATCGATGAAATGGTAAAAGATGCTGCCCAGCGACATTCCGGGTACCACCTCCAGAAGTTCCTTCGGATCGTTGTACGTCTTGCCCGTGTCGAAAACAACAACCTGTGATCTGATAAAATGAAATTCCTCACCCGGTTTTGCCCATGGCACATGATCAGACTCATAAAGCCGTTCCTCAATTATCTCGAGCACTTCCTTACGCAGGTTCTCAACATCCTTGTGCTGGCTGGGATCAACTATCGACAGCTTCTCCGAGATCTTGAGCTCATGCATGTGCTTCGATGTCCATACAGCGAAGTCATTCTGGAATTCGGGATCATCAAAACGTGGGTTAAGAAGATTCCCCCAGAAATGATGATACAGGCAGCCGGGATGGATCGTCTGAATATGATCTCTCAGCTCCCTCAGGTTTTGCGCTTTAATGCCGGTTGCAATGGCTATAAGCGCGCAGTCCATAATTCTTATGTTTTGATTATTCATATCTTTACAATGTGATTTTCTTTATCAGAACAACAAAACCATTAACAAAAAGTTAGACCAACCTTAACGATGATGTAATTTTTTACATTAATCTTGCATCTGTAATTAATCTCAACTTTGTCATGTTCAGGAATAAAACCAAATATCTGTGGATGCTGGCTATTATGCTGCTTATCATATCATGCAGGAAAAAAATGTCGGAAGAAGATATGAAGGCGGAGGAACGCCTGCAGATTCAGAATTTCCTGAGCCTGAACGACACGCTTACATTTGTTCCAACCTCAAGTGGCTTGTATCATACTGATCTAACTGTAGGTACAGGTCCAGGTGTCGTCACTGACGACAATGTGTGGGTGTTCTATACAATGAAATTACTCAACGGGACGCTTATAGAATCAAATGCCCTTTCCACTGACACCCTGGTTTTCCAGGTAGGGAAAGACGAAGTTATTAAGGGTTTTGATGAAGGAGTCACATATATGAAGCAGGGTGGAGAATCCCTGTTCATCCTGCCGTCCCAACTGGCATTCGGCGATGGCAAGGCGTATGGCGTAAGGAGTTATACTCCTCTGCTTCTGAATGTTAAGCTGCTCAAGGTCAAACAACATTAATCCGGATCAGATGGAACCTAAGTACATACCTTTCGGAATTCTCGGGCAATTTATCAACGAGATACTTGTAAAAGCAGGCATACCTCCGAAAGATGCACCCGGGATAAGCGACACCCTGCTTCAGGCTGACAAATTAGGGTTCGACTCACACGGTGTGAACAGGCTCAAGCCAATCTACCTCGACAGGATAAAAGAAGGTATTATCAATCCTGTCACCGAATATGAAGTAGTGAAGGAAAATCCCGCCACCGCGGTTATAGACGGACACAACGGAATGGGACAGGTGATCTCGCGTGATGCCATGAACATGGCGATTGCCAAAGCGGCAAAATTCGGGATGGGCATGGTGGCTGTGAGAAATTCAAATCATTACGGCTTTGCAGGTTACTACCCTCTTATGGCAGTAAAGGAAAACATGATCGGGATTACCGGGACCAATGCCCGGCCATCCATAGCACCCACCTTCGGGATTGAGAACGTGCTCGGAACAAACCCTCTCACTTTCGGATTGCCAACAGATGAAGATTTTCCCTTTCTTCTCGATTGTGCAACATCCATTACACAAAGAGGTAAGATAGAACTTTATGCCCGTGAAGGGAAGAAAATGCCGCAGGGATGGGTAATAGATAACGAAGGTAACAGCAAAACCGATTCAAAGGAAGTGCTCGATGATCTGATACAGGGCAGGGCAGCTCTGAATCCTCTCGGTGGTGCAGGCGAAGAGACAGCCGGTTATAAAGGATATGGCTATGCTACAGTTGTGGAAATACTCTCAGCAGCACTCCAGCAGGGCGCATATCTGAAGATGTTGCTGGGAATTAAGGACGGGAAGAAAGTGCCTTATTCACTTGGACATTTTTTCATTGCAATCGATATCAATTCATTTACCGACCCGGCCGACTTCAGGAAGACGACCGGGAATATACTTCGCGAAATACGGGGTTCCAGGAAAATGCCCGGGCATGATCATATTTATACTGCCGGCGAGAAAGAGTACAACACATGGCTTAGCAGGAAGGATAAGGGAGTGCCTTTTTCAGGTGACCTGCTGGAGGAATTCAGGGGATTATGCCGGAACTACAGGATGGAGAATTACATTGAGCATTTCTCATGATAAAAAAGTAGCCCTGTGCCGGAACATTTGACGGGCGACAAACGTATAATCATAATATTGTGCTCATGAATTTGGATAATAAAACCGGATCGTATGAAAGCAATATTCACCTTACTGGCTGCATTATTCTTAGGTTCCCTTTTTCAGAGTGAGTTGAGGGCTCAGACCCCTGAAGGCAATTCTCTTCTTGGTCAGGCCAATAACAATGAAAAGGCGAGAACCGAAGAAATAGCCCGCTCTGCCAGGGATGTCAATTACAGCGACGATTTTGACCGTACGATGCTTATGTATGCAGCTTCGAAAGGTTTCACGCAGACATGCAGGATACTCCTGAGCAGGGGTGCATCTGTTAACATGCAGTCTCTCGATGGTGCCACTGCTGTGATGTATGCATCGAATGAAGGCAGGGAAGGTACCGCGAAGTTACTTATAAAAAAGGGAGCAAACCTTAACCTCCAGGCCATTGACGGAATGACGGCCCTGATGATGGCATCACAGAACGGCCATACGGGTCTTGTGAATTTGCTTATAGAAAACGGAGCCAATGTGCATCAGCTTGCCCTGGATGGGTATACTGCCCTCATGCTTGCAGCCCAGAACGGCTTTGCAGATATCGTTCAGATCTTACTTCAGAAAGGGGCCGATCCTGACCTGCAGGACCTTAATTATTCATCCACTGCTCTCCTCCAGGCTGCACTTTCGGGATTTACCGACGTTGGCAAGGTTTTGCTTGACAAGGGCGCTGATCCCGATCTGCGGAACAGGGAAGGGGCAACTGCACTGATGATCGCCGCCATGAACGGGCAGGAGGAGTTTGTCAGACTTTTAATGAACAGCGGTGCTGACATAAATGTTAAAAGTGCCGATGGTTCAAATGCTCTGTTCCTTGCATCACTGAATGGCTATACAGGCATTGTACGGATGCTGCTCGAACGGGGAGCAAGGCCTGAAACAGCCAACCGTGAAGGCATCAATGCACTGGTGATCACCGCATCTGATGATCTGGTGGAAACCATACGAAAGATGATCCACCGGCAGAACCAGGACATGGACAATCAGCTTCTGACCGCAATTGTCTCATCTTCAGCGGAAGGAGAATTGAAAGCTGTAAGACTGAGGTCAGGAAGCGACGTGAACCGGTCCTTCCTTGCTAATACCTTCAGAACTACTGCGTTGATACGGTCTTCCGTCAGCGGACATACCGAACTTGTCAAGCTGATGCCCCGGAAAAACTCAGCTATCGATGTTCAGAATAAAGTCAGCTTCACCTCACTGATGGCTGCCTCGCTGAACGGTCATGCTGAAATTGTGAAGATGCTCGCAGAGAAGGGAGCTGTTCCGGATATTCAGAATAGCGAAGGTACAAGCGCACTCATCCTGGCTTCTCAGACCGGACATGCCGATATAGTGTCAATCCTGCTGGAGAGTGGTGCAAACCCTGACCTTAAAGACAAGGATAACAAAGCTGCTCTTGACTACGCCGCAAACTCCGATATCAGAAGATTGCTTACGGGATTTTGATTCAGGATCTGCCGGGCTCCCGTTTGTTATATTCGAGATAAAAGGATTGATTGCTCTTTCCAGTATCTTGCATACACGTTGGGGCTGAAAAAGGGACCTTTGCACCGGACAGAATTTGCAGGATTAATCCCGAAAATTTCCACATCGTTTTGAATATGGCTGAAAGAGAGTAATTTTGCGTCCTCTTACCATTTGTTATGAAAATAGTTGTTCTCGACGGATATGCGCTTAACCCGGGCGATCTCAGCTGGCAGGGCTTCAGGGAGACGGGCGACCTTGTGGTTTATGACAGGACCCCGGCTGAACTGGTTTATGAAAGATCATCAGGCGCCGGGATCATTCTTACCAACAAAACAATACTCACGGGCGAGATGCTCCGAAAGCTGCCTGATCTGAAATACGTGGGAGTTCT
>JBLNAO010000184.1:0-14593 GCA_050259395.1 Chloroflexota bacterium | reverse complement strand
AGATATTCATGCAGGAGGATCCATGGAGATGATTCCGAAACTTTGTAGTAAACCCGAAGCACATCCCAACCTGCCGAGCCCTCGAATGTCCATGGGATCTGGCACAGGTAAAAGCTGAGTTCAAGGTCTGCTCCCCCAAGCAGGTTCATTCCTGGAGTGACAAGCATTGTACGTTCGTAATTATCTCCCTGCTTGAAGAATATTGCGTTATATGTGCCTTCGTACGCAGCCGGTGGGTTCCGGGTAATATCTTTCTGCCCTGCCGGAACAAGCCAGTTATTGTCATTAGGGCTGTGACCTCCGTTCCTGAACCTCCAGGGTTCCGTTCCTGAAATATATTCTTCAGTCCAGCCTTCAGGCTTGGCTCCTGACTCGAATCCTTCCGTGAGATGTATTTGTCCTTTACCCGGGGTAGCATGAAAAATGAGCGAAAAGAAAACAAATACCCTGAGCAGTTTTAGAAAAATATGTGTATTAAACATATTGAAAAGGTTAGTCAGAAGTTCCTTTTTTACGAAAAAAAAAATAAAAGGTTACACAATTTTTGTATAACCTTTTTGAATCGTTTACGTATAAAGAACAAATGTTGATCAAAATATATGAACATTAGTCAAAGAAAATGATCTATTCGTCAAAAGTTAAAAACATCATTCTTTGTCTGGCAGCAACCCTGCTGTTTATTATGCATTCAACAGAATTATTTTCTCAGGTAGACACCGAATTCTGGTTTGTCGTACCTGAACTCTCCAACCGGGGAAATACTGGCGGAACACCCGGCAGCCTGCGGATTGCGACGATGGAACTTGCCGCAACAGTGACAATCAGCATGCCGGCCAATCCTTACCATCCGACATTAAATCCGGGTGGTTTCCAGGACATAGTTGTTGATATTGCTGCAAATTCAACGGCACAGGTAAATCTTACTTCACTGATCGATGTTGCGGCAAATCCCACAAACAACCGGCTTGAAAATAAGCCACTTACCCCCGATGGAATTAATCCCTTTGGTCTGCACATAACCGCCACCAACATGATAACAGCTTACTGGGAGGTAAATTATGCCTATGGCTCAGACCTTTGGACATTAAAAGGCAGAAATGCACTCGGTAATCAGTTTTACACTCCATTCCAGACACAATACAACAACAGGAACCTGGTGCCAAGAACCTATTCTTCAATAGATATCTGTGCCACTACAGACAATACGCAGGTAACTATTACATTGCCTCCCGGAAAAGGGGCGAGCTTTGGTTCGCTTGTTACGGGAATTGCTCCCGGAGGAACATACACCCTTACACTGAACAGCGGTCAGACTTTTTCACTATTCCCGCTTAATTACAGCATCGCTGCAACTGACAGGCTTGCAGGTACCATGATCGAATCCACAGAACCAATATGCGTAACCCTGAAGGATGACGCACTTGCCGTGGGATCCCAGGGTCAGGATGTAATTGGCGATCAGATAGTGCCTGTGAATATTGTCGGGAGCAATTACATTGTGCCCGACATGGGGAACCCGAATCATGTGTATGTGCTGGCAACACAAGACAATACCAATATTTATGTTTATGGCGCCGATGGCTTGCCGATCGGTCCCTCCCCTTATACAACCTTAAACAGGGGGCAACAGGCCCTTGTGATTGTCCCGGGTGGATCGAAGTTTGCACGTCTTACATCAACGCTTAATCCGTCTGATCCGCCGAAACCTTTCTATACATTTCAGCTTGGCGTTGAAAACCAGGCAAGGGGAGGCGCACTTGTACCTGCGATAGGTTGTACAGGCAACACCCAGCTGGCTTTTACGCGTGCACGTGATGAGAATAAATTCCAGTTTTTCATTATTGTCAAAAGGGGAAATGAAGACAAGTTTCTGCTTGACGGCATCAGGCAGGATGGAATCATAGATCCGGGAGCTTTCACCGAGATTGTGGGAAGCGGAGGCTATATGGCCTGGTTTTCAAATTCAATCAACATCAACACGCTGCCAATAGGCCAGCACCTTGTTGAGAACACCGGCGATATTTTCCATCTCGGTATCTTCAATGGATTTCCCGGAGCAGGACAGGGAGGATTGTATTACGGTTATTACTCCGATTTCGGAGGCCTGAACATCGGTGCAAACGTTGCAGGCACCAACTCATCTGTTGTCAGGGCATGCTATGGGGATAGGGTCCAGCTGTATGCTTATGGTGGCACTATTTACAAATGGACTCCCGACTCATATCTCGATAATGCTACAATAAACCTTCCAACTGCAATCAATCTTCCTCCTGGTCCTCACAACTATACGGTTGAAGTATCAGGTGCATGTAACTCCGGAACTATAGATCTTACGGTGCTGGTATCAACACCGGTAAAGGCCTTTTTTGAGACCAGTGTCCTGTCAGGATGCTCCCCGTTGAAAGTTCGCTTTGACGATAAATCTTCGGGGGGCTTCTTCTGGCAATACGATATCGGAGACACGCTGATTACATACGATCTTGATGCGGCCACGCCATTTCTGCCTCCTCCGTCATACCCGCAGCCATTCTCGATCAGTCATACATACACGAATTACACGAACCTGCCGCTTACAGATACAATCACCCTTCTTGTTAAAAATGAAAGCGGATGCTCCGACATTTACAGGAAGACCATAGTTGTTTATCCTGAAATATATTCCGCCTTCTCGGTTGCAGGTGCCGATATTGGATGCGATCCTTTCCCTGTGCAGTTTCAAAATAACTCGACAGGCAATACAGCCAGCTGGGAGTGGGAGTTCGGCGATGGAGGCTCTTCTGTCGAAATGAACCCGCTTCATGTATTCAGAAACCAGTTTGGTCCCGAGAGCATCTCATTCCAAACGAGACTAATAGCCATCTCACCTTATTATTGCCGTGATACTTCAACTCACACAGTTACTGTCCTGCCATATGTTGAGGCTAATTTCGTGTATGATACAGTGTTTGCATGCACACCTCATGAGATCCTCATCACAGATCAGTCATTCGGAGCCTCAGTATACGAATGGGATTTCGGCGATGGCACAACTTCGACCTCCGCAGGACCCCATCTGTTAAGGACTTTTTACAATAACACCGCTGCCCCGGTTAATTACACAATCAGGCTGCGGGTAAGGAACAAGGAAGGCTGTACAGATGAGCTGCAGCGGATTGTAACGGTTCTTCCCCAGGTGCAGGCATCATTCATCCCCTCACTTACGGAAGGATGCTCCCCGTTTGAAGCACGATTTCAGAATATATCAACAGGTGCTGCAACATATTACTGGAGTTTCGGAGACGGGGGCACTTCAGCCGATATCAGCCCGGCTCACCTTTATGATAAGAACCTTTCGGATCATGACACGACTTTTAGCGTCATCCTTATTGCGACTTCTGCAGAGTTTTGCAGGGATACAATTAAATCTGATATTGTTGTGCATCCTTATATCGAGGCAATCTTTGCTGTAAAAGACATTAAAGGCTGCACTCCGTTCTCTGTTGAAATTGAAAATCAATCTGTGAGAGTTGACAATTACCTGTGGGATTTTGGGGACGGCTCACCCGTGTCAACAACTGCTGCCTCAACTTTCAATCATACATATAATAACTCAGGAAATGCAGCTGCAATCTTCCCTCTGAAGCTTATTGTCAGAAATAATGAGGGCTGCACAGACACTCTTGTTAAGGATATAACAGTGCATCCGCCGCTTACCTCCAACTTCATGGCGAGCACTTTCGAAGGCTGCCATCCCCTTGATGTTACTTTCTCTGATCTGTCATTAAATGCCGGAAATTATCTCTGGGATTTCGGGGATGGCGCCTCTTCTGTTATTTCTTCACCTGTGCATGCCTTCGCAAATTACGGCATCTCAGATACTATATACCTGGTTACCCTCACAACCGCGACAATTGATGGCGAATGTACAAGATCTGTCTCCTGGCCGGTTACAGTCCACCCGATGGTTCATACAAATTTCACAATACCTCAGAAGGTGAGCTGCAGCCCGTTTGATGTTACTATTATGAATGCTTCAGTAAACGGTGCTTTGTTCAGATGGAGTTTTGGCGATGGAACGGATACAGTCACCACTTCACTGCTTCCGCTTCATCATAAATTTGCTAATCCGGATTATGCAGCCCCGAAAGAATTTGAAATCATTCTCGTTGCTGAAAGTGCTGAGGGATGTTCGGGCGAAGCCAGGAAAACCGTTGCAGTCGAAGCAAATGTCACCGCCGGATTCGACTTAAGCATTGTTGAAGGCTGCCATCCGCTCACGGTAAATCTGTTTAACAATTCACGAGGCGCATCGTATTATGAATGGGACTTTGGTGACGGATTTTCCGGAAGCTCTCTTTCCCCTGTGCATACCTTCACTAATTACACTGATAATGTTGTGACAAGGCAGATCAGGCTGGTGACAACTTCTCAGGCTAATTGCACAAGTGAGGCGGTCAGGGAGATTGCGATCCATCCTAAGCCAAGAGCTGCATTCGAGGTGGACAAAGTTATGGATTGCCCTCCCGTTGATGCGGTTGTAACCAATACCAGCATGAATGCAGACCGGTATCTGTGGGCATTCGGTGATGGCGACACATTCAATACTGATGCCCTGCTGCCATTCAATCATATCTTCAATAATAATTCAGAAAACCCTGTAACATACAATATTAAATTAACCTCTTTATCTGACTTCGGCTGTGTTGACTCGTCGAGTCAGAATCTGATAGTGTTCCCGGGAACCTTTGTTGATTTCAGCTTTGATGAGGCAGGCTGCAGTCCACTGACGAGCCGTTTCGTTAACGAATCAACCGGAGGGGATCTATATACCTGGGACTTCGGTGACGGATCTTCTTCATTCGTTAAGGATCCGTCACATATATACTTCAACAACACTCCTGATGATCACAGGTTTTTTGTTACACTCAGATCAGTTACGCAATTCGGCTGTTCCGGTTCTAAAACCGATACTGTGCTTGTTTATCCTCAACCAAGGGCTGAATTTATTGTCACTCCCACCCACCAGATGTTCCCGTCAGCAACTGTAGGTATTACAAACATGACGAACGCGGGCTCATGGGAATATTCATGGGATATGGATGATGGCAATGCTTCTGTTCTCAGGGACCCTCTCTCTCATTCTTACACTGCATGGGGTGAGTATAACATAAGACTGAATGTTTCATCGGAGCATTGCAGAGACTCGGTAGCTCACATGGTCAGGATCCTGGCTGCAATCCCGGTTGCAGTTTTCGATACAGTATCTCCCGGTTGTGAGCCTCACCCGGTTCAATTCAGAAACAGGTCGCAATACGGAACTTCATATCTCTGGGAATTTGATGATGGAACTACCTCGACTGATTTTGAGCCAATGCATGTTTACCAGAATGATGGCATTTACAATGTTAAGCTGACTGTCAAAGGTGAAGGAGGAGCCGGTTATGTTTACCATAAGATTGAGGTATATGGAAAACCCCTGGTTAAGTTCAGTGTGACACCTGAGCTTGTAATGCTCCCGGACCAGGAGATTCATTTATCCAATTTCACGGAAAACGGCACAACCTTTCTATGGAATTTCGGAGATGGCCAGACATCGGCTGAGTTCAAGCCCAGCCACCTATATTCATCGACCGGAACTTATGATATTTCCCTGGAAGCATGGACTGAACATGGCTGTAACGACAAACTGGTAAAGCCGGGAGCTGTGGAAGTTGTCGGGAAAGGGCTGATTGTTTTTCCCAATGCATTTGAACCTTCAATGACAGGTCCGACCGGAGGCTATTTCAGTCTTGGCGAACCTGAATATAATTATGTTTTCCATCCTGTATGGGATGGTGTGACATTGTACAAGCTGGAAATTTTTACCAGGTGGGGGAATCTGATCTACACCAGTGAAGATGTGAATAAAGGCTGGGATGGATATTTCCAGGGAAAGCTCTCTCAACAGGGGGTTTATGTGTGGAAATGCACCGGAACGTTTTCAAACGGCAGGTTATTCAATCTCGTGGGGGATGTTACTCTGCTGCTTCATGAAAGATAAATACTAAAAACAAATTGTCATGAAAAAATTACTCATTTCTCTCTTTATCCCGATGGTCATTGCCATTTTCTGCAGTTCATGCGGATCGTCGAGAAAATATAACAGCTCACTGGAAGGACTGATGTTGCAGGAAAACACAAAGCTTCGTATAAACAGGGCTTACTATTCACATCATAATATCAAAACGAGGAAAGATGCCTACCGGAAGTACAGGAAATATGGCAGAAGATAAGCCGGGGATTACCTGGTTAAGTTGCAGTAATAATTCACAAGTTTGATCAGGCCATCGGGTGATTTCATGCTTATATTTTCGTTTTTGGCATACTGTTTCAGCTCAGCCTGTTTATCAGGGAAGATTTTATAGAACTGATTCAGGCTGGTGAATTTTTCGAAGTTGCCGTCTTTTTTTACCCAATATACGGAGGCAGGTATTACATCCATGTTAGGCGGAAGATCGATATTAACGACATCCATCTGGCTGCCGATGTTCCATTGCTGCATCTCGAACCTTTTATAATCCGTGGCGCCGACTGACTGTGACCTTGAACCATAACCCACATTCGATCCCTTTGGAGCAAGGGTGCTTTTATTCTGGATGAAAAGCGATACCGGTCCTTTTGCAAGCACTTCATAGAAAACTTTTCCAACCGGAATGAATTTTTTATACTCAATCAGGATTGTGTCTATATTCTCAATGTCCTTAGCATACCGGTATTTTCCATCGAGCTCGGTAACCATTATCTCATCGACGGTATTGTAATTGAGGTTGGATGAAAAAACTTTCCCATCCTTCATTTTTGTAACCCCTTTAGTAAATCCGGGAAAGACAAAATGAGGCAGAGGATTGTCGGTATCAGCCTGTCCTGATGCAAGCAGGCAGAAAATAGCGGCGAGGAGGGTAGTGATTACTTTCATAGATTGATTTTTTTATTTCAGATCAGTGGTAATAATAAAAAAAATTACACAGAGGGTACAGAAACATGCAAGCGCAAACTTCGTGCCACTCTGTGTAATGATGCAATTACTTACTGAACAAACTTTTTTCGATATTTCCGGGAATTATTTACTGGAGGATTACAGTTCCCTGATCTTTATGTTTCTGAACCACACCGGATATCCATGATCCTGGAGTCCGACATAACCTTCCTTCGAAATGCCTTCGATGAATCCCTTGAAAGTCTTGAATTTACTGTTTTGCACCATTTTATCCCATTCAGGTGTCCAAAGAGTGTATTCACATACTTTCACTCCATTCTGTGTGTGAGTTACCTTTCCATCCTGCAGCTTAATCACGATTGTATTCCATTCGCCAGCCGGTTTCACTGTCTTGGGATCAGCAGGTAGCATGTCGTAGAGAGAGCCTGCCAGATGGCTGTCGATCTTGTTGTCGGTTGCATCGATGTTATCGAGCACCTGTACCTCGGGAGCGGCATAATAGATAGGCTGACCGGGAACTTCCCGGACATTGTAGAATATCCCCGAGTTGGCTGCCTTGCTGGCTTTCCAGTCGATTGAGAATTCAAAATTCTTAAACTTCTTTTCTCCATAAATGATATCACCGTTAGCACCTGAGCCGGGTTGCTTGCCTTCACCGGTGAAAACTTTCATTGATTTATCTTCTATGACCCAGTTTTTCGGCATGCCACTGCCATTCACCTGGCGCCATCCGGTGAAATCCTTTCCGTTGAAAAGCAGTACCCAGCCTGCTTTCTTCTCTTTTGAGGTGAGCTTGTTCTGAGCAGAGGCAGGAAGAGAAATTAGTACGGCTGCAAATAACGCAACCAGGATGTTTAAGCTTCTTTTCATAATATTATAAAGTTGGTTTGAAATCTGATGCAAAGTAATAAAAAAATACAGAACTCATACCTGGAACGGGGAGATGGCACAACAGAGAATGAGATATTGAAGCAAGAGGGCTGGTAAGAAGTCGGGGAGACCAGTGGTAATTATGATAAAAACGCAACGACTAAAAAAATAGTCATTTTTTCAGAAAATTATTTGCGTGACTAAAAAAATAGTCATAATTTTGATTAAGGATTGACAAAAAAACTTTTGAAATGGATACTTTCATTATGTACCTGCTGAGATCAGCCGTATGGTTATCGGGCTTTGCGATCGTCTACATGGTTTTCCTGCAAAGAGAGAGATACTTCCTCCTGAAGAGGGTATATCTCATAACAGGGATACTTGTATCCTTTATCTTTCCATTGATAACCATCCATTATCCTGTTGAGATTCAATCGCCCACATTTACGCAGGTTGTTTCAACACAGGCTGATATGTTCCCGGCAGAACAGACCCTGATAACACCGGCAGAGCAGGAATTCAGTCTCTTTTATCTTCTGGCAGGCGTCTATGTTTCAGGAGTCGTATTCTTTTTTGCAAAAAATCTATATCAATTCAGGAATCTGCTTAAATCAATCAAAAAATCAAAGATAAGTAACCTTGGCGCAGCAAAACTCATCAGGAATTCTGATTTCACATCTTCATTTTCGTTCTTTAATTACGTTTTTGTCAATCCTTCCGTAAGTGAGAATGAAGTGAAGGAAATAATGAATCACGAGCTCGTTCATGTTCATCAGAAACACTGGTTTGACCTTGCACTGGGTGAATTTCTTAGAATGCTCCAATGGGCAAATCCATTTGCATGGATTTATACCGGTTTTATAAGGTTGAATCACGAATATCTAGCCGATGAGGTGGCGCTACAACGCAGTTCAGATCCTGCGCTCTACAAGGCCGCGCTCCTGAATCAGCTGTTCAGGTCTCCGGTGATCAGCCTTTCCAATCCATTCAATTATTCAATCACCAAAACACGTTTCGACATGATGAAAAAAATAGTCACATCACCTTACAGGAAACTCAAGGTGTTAATGGTTCTTCCGGTATTTGCGATTGTTCTCTACGCATTCTCCGTTCCGGAATACCGCTACATTGCTTCAGAAGAATACCAGCCAGTTACCCTTACAATCAACCAGCCATCTCCACTAAAGGCAGTCACGGAAATTCAACCACTTGCCCCGGCTTCTGCTACAAGACAGCAGGCTGTTAAAGGTACTGTCAAAGACGCTGATGGCAAGCCTGTTGCAGGAGCGCATATTGTTACAACAGGAGCTACGAATCCTTCCGCGACAACAGAAAACGATGGAACCTTCAGCCTGGCATCTGTACCAAAGGATGCATCATTCCTGGTAATAGCGACAGGATTCAAAAGCATTACGGTAAAGGCAGTTTACGATAAGCCGATGGATATCAGGCTCGAGAAGGATCCGGATTACAAATTTATTCCACAGACGACCAGGCAGGAACCTCTTGTTGTTGTAGATGGAGACGTAACTGACAAAAAGTACTCTGAAATAAGGAAGGAGCTGGGACACAATTTTGGAACGCAGACAATGATCCAGGGTCAACAGGCATTGGACAAATACGGTGAGAAGGCCGCTAATGGTGTGGTTGAAATACTTACCAGAAAGAAGGCTATTGAAATGGGGTTGAACCCTCCATATCCCAGGATAGGGCCTGAGGATTATCCTACATTTCAGGGCGAACAATATTTTACTTTCAATAAGTGGGTTTTGGACAGGATTACTTATCCGGAAGAAGCAAAATCCAATGGTATTGAGGGATGGGTATCCGTAAACTATGCAATTGAAAAAGGAGGGACAGTAAAGATTGTTGAGCCAGGTAGTTCAGGACCAAAAATTCTAGTTGATGAGGTTGTAAAAATCATTTTATCTGGACCAGGTTTTGAACGTCCTAAGAATCCCGAGGCAGATGAACAGTTGACTTCGGGTGTTACCCTGAGATTCAAATTGCCTGATCAGGTTATTCGTGACTCTCCGCCTTTTGTAGTTGTAGAAGAAATGCCGGCTTATCCCGGAGGTGATGCAGCGTTACTTCAGTTTATAAAAGAAAATACAAGATATCCCGAGGAATTGAAGAAAGACAAAATTGAAGGTCGTGCAATTGTCAGGTTCATTGTTACTCCAGAGGGAAATACAGAAGGAATTACCGTAATGAAAGGGGTCAATCCGCTCATGGATGCTGAAGCCATGAGGGTTGTCAGCTCAATAAAGGGTTGGAATCCGGGCAAACAGGGTGGTAAGGCAGTAAATGTCTGGTACATGTGCCCTGTAAATTTCACACCTTCAGTGGAATAAACTCGATATAAAGGATTTGAATTATTTGGGAAGCATAATAACACTGTGATGAAGGATAAGAAAGAATTACAACTGACCAGGGCTGAAGAGCAGGTAATGAAGATACTGTGGGAGCTTGGTGAGGGGTTGGTAAAGGATGTTCGCGACAGGTTTCCCGAACCCAGGCCTGCAAGGAATACAGTCTCGACGGTCATACGAATACTTGAAAAAAAGGGATTTGTTGACCACAAGGCATACGGAAACGTATACATGTACTTTCCCGTTGTTTCAAAGGAGAAGTACTCGAAGGATCAGCTTTTTGGTCTTATTGAGACTTATTTCGGGAATTCATTTCCTGCAATGGCTTCTTTTTTCGCAAAGGAAAAGGATCTTTCAATTGGTGAACTCGATGATCTTTTTAACGAGCTTAAGAATGAACTGAAGAAATCGCTGGAAGATGATGAATGAATTTTAGGCAGTTACTAAAGTGTAAAGTTACGCGTGAGTTCAGGGTGAACGTTTTTAACAAAAAAAGCCTCAGTTTTCACTGGGGCTTTCATTATTTTATCTGAATACAATTCTCATTCCTCCTCCTCTTCTTCCTCATTGTTGTTTGTCTGGAGGAATGCTGCCCTCACAGCGGGTGGGCATGGTGAGTCAAGCCCTTTCACTGCGCGCCATATTACTTCGTTGAACTGGAAATCATTTATCTTATCCTCAGCCGTGAAATTGAAGGTTTCACTCAAACGCTGCCATTCGCTGCGCTGCGTGTTCCTGTCATTCAGATCAACATTGACCGGCCTGACGTTGAAGGCAGGATGTCCGGGGGTGTTGTTCAGGCAGCGCCACAATGGTGTTGCTGCCGCATCATATTGTGTCATCGGGGGTACGCCAAGAATAAGCTCCATGGTGCGCAGCAGGGAAGCTGTTGTGTACGGGGTATGATCGACAAAACCCTGCTTCACGAATCCTCCGGCAATCAAAGCCGGGGACCTGTGCGCATCCACGTGGTCGGGACCATTCTGTGCATCGTCCTCGACTATGAGAACCAGGCTTTCATTCCATATCGGACTGTGACTCAGGTAATCGATAAACATGCCTACAGCCAGGTCATTGTCAGCCACATGTGCAAAAGGTGTAGGTTTCCCAATGCTCAGGCCTTCGGTATGATTGTTCCCGAACCTCAAAGTGTTCAGCTTTGGCAATGTGCCGGCTGCAAGAAGAGAGTCAAAGTCTTCCTTCCACCAGCGAAACCTGACAGTATCCCTTATTGACAAATCCCAGCCGATATAATTTTTGCAGAAATGATTTTCGAGAACCTTGACATTTGCCTTCTTCCCATCCACAAATTCGCCGTATGACCTGTAGGAAACACCTTTTTCGGCACATGCATCCCAAAGCCATTTTTTGTTGTTTGCGGTGGGCTTGTTCCCCTCACCGGGATATGATCCCCCACGACCGCTGTAGCTTGTGGGCCAGTTCTTCTCAAGAAAATCGGTGGCATATGCACCCATCGTCCAGCTATGGCCATCGGCACTTACTTCCCCGTTTACATAAAAGTTATCGAGAAGGACGAATTCACGTGCAATTGCATGCTGGTTCGGAGTAATATTCTCGCCAAAAAGAACCAGGTTCGGATCTCCGTTGCCTTCTTTCATATCACCAAGAACCTGGTCGTAAGTCCTGTTTTCCTTAATCACATAAAAGACATATTTTATAGGTGAAGGAGCTCCCACCATTGCAGGAACGGGATTTCCTGCCGGAGCTTCAGAAACCAGCTCATTCTCCTTCACATAAGGAGTATTGTTATAAACTGCTTTTGAAAAGACAGCCATTTGTGCGGCATCAGGCATATCCAGTTCCTGGAGAGTGCCATTGAAGAGCCCGCCAATATATTGAACCTTAACCCTTGTTTCTTTTCCTCCTTCATGATGAACCACCTCAGTTGCCCTTGAGTTTGGCTGTGGCCCAAATGGGTTTGCCATCGAGGTGGTCCCCTTGCCGTTGCTTACCAGAATTTTATTTTTAACTACCCTGACGCAGGTAGGATACCATGCTGTCGGAATGAAGCCCTTGCTTCTGCTTTTGCCGGGCTCAGTGACATCGAACACAGCCAGGCAGTTGTTATCGGCATTTGCAATGAACAATGTTTTCTCGTCATGGCTGAGAGCTACTCCGTTGGATGTAGAGCCGGAAGGAGCATCAGGATAAAGAGCAGCGTTGAGCGTTTCAATCACCTTCTTCTGACGTGTGTCAATGACTGAAACACTGTTATCCAGTGCATTGGCAACATAAAGTAACTGTCCGTTTTTACTGAGGCACATGTCATTGGGATTATCACCCACATTGACCGAACCTGCCATTTTCTGCTGCTGAGTGTCGAAAAGCAGAATCTTGTCGCATCCCCAGCATGAGATGTAAAGTGTCTTCTGATCAGGTGAAAGAAGGCATGTGTATCCTTCTCCGCCGAGCTCATGCTTCGATAAAGTATTCTTTGACTGCAGGTCCACAACATAAAGGCTGTTGTTCTCTTTTGTAAGTGCGTAGAGCTTTTTACCTGCTTTATCCACGGTAAGCCCGGTTATCGAGATCAGCTCTGGCCATGGCTTTCCAAGAACAATTGTATCGGCAGTCTTAAGACGGTTGTTTAAAACTGAATATTTAATGATAATATTATCATTCCCGCCTGAGGCGAAAAGAAACTTGCTGTCGGCTGAAAATGCCAGGCCAAGCCATGATTTTTTCAAAACCGAGGAATCAACTATCATTCCTGTTTTGAGGTTCACAAGCTGCACAAGCTGTGTGCCGTAACCATTGTTTGTTATAGCTGCCAGTTTTTTTGAGGGCGACACTGCAATATTCAACGGGAGATCACCCAGTGGTTGCAGCTTCCCAACAGGGGTAAGGCTCCATCCGTTGGGAAGCCTTACACGGTTCTTTTCAATTTGGTCCAGTGACTGCGATTTAATATTCATGCCTGTTCCGGCCAGGAATACCAATATAAAGATGAGATGTCTGAACATGTCTTAAATGGTTAATTGTTATCCGTAATTTAATTTCAGTGATGCTCCGCTAAAATAACTATTTCATTCAGGAAAGAAACTTGTTGTGGGCAGTCTTTAGCACCCTGAGAACATTTTTCCTGAGTTTAACCACAATCCTTCCAGATATTTCAATAGGTTCACCATCTATATGAAAACGTTTTTCAGCGGTATCGATAAGGATATCGCTGCCGGTTGTGATTGTTTCAACATAGCGCGAGTGATTTATCTTCTTGGTGAAAAGTCGTACAATGAATACCGGACCCAGGATTTTTGGGAAAGGTTTAACCATTACAATATTCATCTTGCCATCGTTGGGACGCGCATCAGGGGCAATAAATGCATTATTCCCGAATTGCCGGGTATTGGCAAAAGTGAGCACGAACAACTTTCCTGAGAATAGCTCCTGACCTTCACTCGTTATTGTCACCTTAAAGGGTCTCAGCTGGACGAAGGTCTTCAGGGTGAGCCAGACATAAGGAAGAAACCCCCGGAGTCTCAGATTGTTGAACGAATGTGCAACAAAACTATCGAGACCAATGCCTGCCACATTAAGGCACATATCGCCATTGATATCGATCATGTCGATACACATGCATTCCCCCTTCTCAATATTTGAGAGAAGAGACTTGACATTCGTCTTAAATCCGAATTCCCTTGCAAAGCCATTGCCGGATCCAAGCGGGAGAACACCGAGTATTTTGTCGGATCCCATCAGTTGAGTTGCCACAGAATGGACTGTGCCATCGCCTCCGGCAGCCACGAAAATATCATGGTTGTCGCGGTTTTTTTCTATAAGCTCCCTTGTTGACTGAACATCGATTGTTTTAAAGCATTTGAGTTCGTCCTTCCTCCGGTCGAGCTCCTTTGAGATAATAAAATTCAAAGGCTGCACACCCGCATGTGGATTAAGAATAATCAAAGCCCTGGCTTTATTACCCGGAGGAGACATTTTCATTTAACAAATGTAGTTTTTTTTCACCAGCTTACACAGCTGAATTCGGGGATGTCTCACAAGCCGGACAGGAGACCCCAGGACCCCAGGACCCCAAGACCCCAAGACTCTACTCCATATAAGGATACCTGAAATCAGTTGCTGGGATGAGCGTTTCCTTGACTGTTCTCGGGCTTACCCACCTGATCAGGTTGAGGTGGCTTCCAGCCTTGTCGTTGGTGCCGGATGCCCTTGACCCTCCGAAGGGCTGTTGTCCCACCATTGCGCCTGTGGGTTTATCGTTGAAGTAAAAGTTGCCGGCGGCATACCTCAGGGCCCTGCAAGCCTGGATGGTCGCATATTTGTCTTTACTGAAAATAGCGCCTGTAAGGCCATAGGGAGATGTTTCATCGCAGATCTTCAGGGTTTCTTCGAAGTGCTCATTTTTGTAGACATAGAT
>JBLNAO010000183.1:0-9917 GCA_050259395.1 Chloroflexota bacterium | reverse complement strand
TTTCACTACGCCGTTTATAAAGAATTGATTAACTGCAAAATTAAGTTTTATTTTATAATTTTGCCTTTCACTTTTTTACAAGAAATTACAAGAATATTATGGATATTCCTTCAAAATACGAGCCCGGCAAAACAGAAGACAAGTGGTACAGGTACTGGATGGAAAACGGCTTCTTCAGAAGTCAACCCGATGACAGGGAACCATACACAATTGTAATTCCACCTCCGAATGTAACAGGGGTGCTGCACATGGGTCACATGCTGAACAATACGATACAGGATGTGCTTGTGCGCCGCGCCAGGATGCTCGGCAAGAATGCCTGCTGGGTGCCCGGCACCGATCATGCATCAATAGCCACTGAAGCTAAGGTAGTCGCAAAGCTTAAATCGGAAGGGATCAACAAGCACGATCTGACCAGGGAAAAATTTCTCGAACATGCCTGGGCCTGGACCGATAAACACGGCGGAATAATACTCGAGCAGTTGAAGAAGCTTGGTGCATCATGCGATTGGGACAGGACACTTTTCACCATGGATGACAAGAGGTATGATTCTGTGATAAAGGTGTTCGTTGATCTTTACAGGAAAGGGCTTATATACAGAGGTGTGAGAATGGTGAACTGGGACCCCCAGGCACGCACCGCAGTCTCTGACGAGGAGGTTGTCTACACCCAGGAAAAATCGAAGCTTTATTATGTCAGGTATAAGATAGTCGGGGAAGATGACTATGTTATGGTGGCAACCACAAGACCCGAGACTATCCTCGGCGATACAGCTGCCTGCGCTAATCCTGACGATCCGAGGTACAGCCGCCTTAAGGGCAAAAAAGTGATCGTCCCGATGGCGAACCGCGAGGTGCCTTTCATTTTCGACAGTTACGTCGATCCTGAATTCGGTACAGGCTGCCTCAAGATCACACCGGCACACGACATCAATGACTACGAGATCGGGATAAGGCACAATCTTCCTTCCATCGATGTGTTTAACGATAACGGCACTATAAGCGAGCGCGCAGGAATGTTTGTCGGGGCTGACAGGTTCGTTGCAAAAGATCTTGCTGAAAAGGAACTTCAGAAGACCGGAAACCTGGTTAAAGTTGAGAACTACGATAACAAGATTGGCAGGTCCGAGAGAACCCACGCCGTAATCGAACCCAGGCTGTCGATGCAATGGTTCCTCAAGATGAAGGAGATCTCAATTCCTGCCCTTGATGCAGTTATGAACGACGATGTGAAGCTTCACCCTTCAAAATTCAAGAATCTCTACAGGCACTGGATGGAGAACGTGCGTGACTGGTGCATCAGCCGCCAGCTGTGGTGGGGACACAGGATCCCGGCATGGTATTTTAACGGCAACGATCTTGTTGTTGCCGGAAATGAAGAAGAAGCATTGAAGCTCGCCAGGCAGAAAAGCAAAAATCCTTCCCTCAATGCATCCGATCTCAGGCAGGATGAAGATGTTCTCGACACATGGTTCTCTTCATGGCTTTGGCCGATAACATCATTCGACGGAATAAACGATCCCGATAACAGGGACATTAAATATTACTATCCCACAAACGACCTGATCACGGCTCCGGAAATCCTTTTCTTCTGGGTTGCAAGAATGATCATTGCGGGATATGAGTACCGTGCAGATAAACCTTTCAGCAATGTCTATCTTACCGGCATTGTAAGGGATCAGCAGAAGAGGAAGATGTCTAAATCCCTCGGAAACTCTCCTGAACCACTCGAGCTCATAGAAAAATACGGCGCTGACGGAGTAAGGGTCGGAATGCTTCTTTGTTCTCCGGCAGGCAATGACCTCATGTACGACGACAGCCTCCCTGAGCAGGGACGGAACTTTGCCAATAAGATCTGGAATGCCTTCAGGCTGGTTAAAAGCTGGGAGGTCGATGACACAATTCCCCAGCCGGCATCCTCGGAAATTGCTGTGAAGTGGATGGAGGCCGCACTTAAGAAAGGCACCGCGGAGATCGATCACAACTTTAAAAAATTCAGGATATCCGAAGCCCTGATGTCAGTTTACAAGCTTTTCTGGGATGAGTTTTCCGCATGGTACCTCGAGATCATCAAGCCTGAATACCAGAAACCCATCGACCGGAAAACATACGAGGCTACACTAGATCTTTTCGACGAACTGATGAGGCTCATTCATCCTTTTATGCCATTTATTTCCGAGGAGATCTGGCAGCTCCTGAAAGAAAGGTCAAAGAGTGAAAGCATTATGGTTTCCACAATGCCGGAATCAGGTAAGTACGACAAGTTACTCATTGCAGGTTTCGAGCTGGTCAAAGAGACTGTCAGCGGGGTCAGAACTGTGAGGAAAGAAAAGGATATCCCAAACAAGGAAGCCATTGAGCTTGAAGTTCTCAATGGAAGGGATTTGCCGGACCATGGATTTTTCCCGGTTATCAGCAAGCTGTGCAATCTCTCCGGCATAAATTTCGTGACAGAAAAGCCCGAAGGCGCGGTGTCGTTCATGACAGGCACGACAGAGTATTATATTCCGCTTGCCGGAAAGATCGATGCCCAGGCCGAGCTGAAAAAGATTGAAGATGAGATTGGTTATTACCACGGTTTCCTTGTCAATGTGATGAAGAAGCTCGATAACGAAAGATTTGTTCAGAACGCTCCTGCAAACGTTTTAGACCTCGAGAGGAAGAAGAAAAGCGATGCTGAGCTGAAAATAAAATCCCTTGAGGAGAGAAGAAGGGAACTCAGCGGATCATAATCTCAAGGACAGGGTGTGACCTGTCAAAAAAGGAATGAATCAAACCTGAAGGGATGATTGTTAATTAACTGACAATCAAAGCGGTATCATTTTTCTCAAGAAATAATTCTGCTTCACTTCAACGAGCTCCCATCCGTCGTTGAGTATCAGGTTCCAGCCTTCACCTGAAATCCGGTTTTTCTCGGCTTTATAGCCTTTTGAAGTGATTCTCAGATATTTATAGTTTGCTGAAACAAGGCATCCCCCTTTATCGACGGTGAGCTTGCCCCAGCTGTCCGATACTCTCATTGCGCTGTACATTGTCCCAAGGGTATCCACCGGATGGATATCTTCAGGCTCAAAGTCGAAGTACGGGCTTTCCAGTTCCATGTATACCACGGATTTTTCGGTGAATGTGCTTGTAAGTTGATAGAGCCTTTCCTTTATTCCTGCAAGCCGTTCTTCTTCTTCCTTTGTGATAAGATCGAGATCGTAGCTGAATGCAAGGCTGCCTGCAACGTCACGGCAGATTGCCGGAAGTTCCACTTTATATGTCTCCTTTACAAGCCTTCCAAGATCGAGCGTATCTGCATTAATTGACTTTATATCGTATCCCGCATCATAAAGGAGTGCGGCATACAGAGCTCCGTGTATGTTTCCATACACCCGCGCATACGACGGCATCGAATAGATCCTGTCGAGATATTCGATAAGCCTCGATCTGCATTCTTCCTTTGATCCGGAACATAGCTTGGTAAATGTGAAAGTAGCCAGTCCTTCGTATGTCTCAAACCGGTTTCCTTCAGCAGCATATTTCTGGTACAATTCCCTGCTTGCGCCCCTGAACACCAGGGCATCCCTCACTGCGACAAGCCGTTCATCCCCCTCACTCATAATTGCTTTTTTCAGGGCTTTCCACTCGAGCTTCATGTAAAGCCGTGCTTCCTTTTCATCCATATTCCTCTGGTTAAAGAGGACAGGGGGCAACCCCTTCTTTTGCTGGAGCAGATGAAAGAGTACATGGATTGCCCTTGTCTTTATGCGGAGCTCATCTTCTTCAGGCGGCAATGGGACCATGGCAAACAATGTGCCCCCATAATTTACGGGAGCGGTGTAAATCAACAGTTCCTTCGGATAAAATCCGGTGTAGATGCCGTCCTTCCCTTTAAGAAATCCTTGAGAATCGGGTGTGTTAGAAACAATCCGGCGGCTGGTCCTGTCGACGAACATGAGGGCGCCATACAGGTTTTCTCCCCAGAGGCTTCCATTATCCTTGTTGCAGATATCTTCAATGGATTTAAAATACAGTGATGCTTTTTCCGCAGTGAAATAAGTTTCAGGGACTTCTTCCCTGCATGCGGACAGAAGAATAAGAATTGATAAATAGATCAACTTTCTCATCCTGTAGTTTTTTACGGCCCGAAAGTAAAGAAAAATTTTCATACCGCCTTCAGGCTCATGTCAAGGCTTTTGATGTGATGGGTAAGTGCACCGACAGAAATAAAATCAACTCCACATTCCGCGTACGATCTTATAGTTTCAAGGGTTATTCCTCCGGAAGATTCTGTTTCGACCTTTCCGGCTATCATTTTTACAGCTTCACGGGTATTTTCTACATTAAAGTTATCGAGCATAATGCGGTCGGCTCCTCCGTGAGCAAGAATCCTTTCAACATCTTTCAGGCTGCGGGCTTCTATTTCAATCTTTAGTTTAAAATTCCTGCTTTCCAGGTATTTGCGGGCCCTGTCAAGCGCCTGTTCGATTCCACCGGCATAATCGATATGGTTATCCTTGAGCATTATCATATCGTAAAGACCCATCCTGTGGTTCATTCCTCCGCCGGTTCTGACTGCTTCTTTCTCCAGCTCCCTCAAGCCCGGAGTGGTCTTCCGTGTATCGAGAATCCTGGTGGCCAGCCCTTCAAGTTTCACTGCATATTCATGAGTCGAAGTGGCTATGCCGCTCATCCTCTGCATTATATTCAGAACAAGCCGTTCAGATTTCAGTATTGATTGCTGATTGCCGGAAACATAAAATGCAATATCGCCGGGTTTAACTTCCTGCCCGTCAATTAAAAGGAATTCAGCATGAAGATCTTTATCGACAGTATCAAAAAGTATTTCTGCGATCCGGAGCCCAGAGATTATTCCTTTCTCTTTTACCAGCAGCATGGCTTTCCCCGTTGCATCGGAGGGAATGCAGGCAAGTGAGGAATGATCCCCTTCACCAATATCTTCCTGCAGGCTTCGTTGAATGAATTCCCTGAGGTGTTTATTTTTCATTATCCGATTCTATGCGTATCTGGTGAATGAGCAATTCATCACCTACCTTCTTCAGCAGAAAGTAGACCCTGAAGTCGCCTTTGTCGGTGCTTAGATTACCGATAGCATAATGAGCATCATTCTTGGCTCCCTGATGTATTATGGTGAACTCCCTGGTGGGGTAATCACGGAAAAAGTCCTTCAGGATGGCTTCGGCAACGTTCTTTTTGTAAAAATCTTCCTTATCGAGCAGCAGCAGATTGATTGTCGAGTTCATGTATTTCGCCAGTTCGGTCGCATTTCCGGCTTTGAAGGCGATTGATATTCCACCTGGTATCCTGGTCTGATCCTGGGCGGAGATTGAGGTGCTCAGGAGAATTAGAACAAGCGGGAAAAAACGTAATAATCTCATTTCTATTCTGATTTAAGATTGATTGCCGATAATGCAAAAATACTATTTTAAATGTAGTAATGATTATCAAATATTGTTCCAATAATACCTCTGATGGTTCAAAGCCTTTGTTGCAGAACATAATTGTCAATGAATCAATTGCCTGTCATAAGAATTTAATTGCAGTGGCTGCTGACATAAAGGATGAATTAAATGCTATTTTTGTAACAGAACGGGTTGTTTCGTTTATGAAAATTGCCTTTATCCAAACCGGCAGGACAACAGACAAAAGTCTGGCAGCAGCTATCGATGATTACGCTTCCCGGATACGAAAGTACTCCGGTTTCGAGATAATTACAGTTCCCGAGCTGAAGAATACAAGGAACATGCCTTTTGCTGAGCAGAAGCTGAGAGAAGGGAAGAAAATTTTACAGGCCCTGAACTCAGATGATTATGTCATTCTTCTCGACGAGAGGGGGAAAGAGCTGCGTACAGTTGATTTTGCAGATTTGCTTGGCAAAACATTTCACCTTCCAAGAAAGCGGATCGTATTTATTACCGGCGGCCCCTGGGGTTTCTCCGGTGAGGTTTATGAGAGATGCGATATGAAAATGTCGCTTTCAAAAATGACTTTTCCCCATCAGCTGGTACGATTATTGTTCCTTGAACAGCTTTACAGGGCTTTTACAATAATCAAGGGTGAGCCGTATCATCATGAATAAACAGATATGAGAAGAAGAAGATTCATGATAACCCTGGCAATTGCCGCAATCATACTGGTTGTTCTGGCAAACGCTGCGGATTGGCTTTATTTCGGCGATTTTGAGTATAAATTCAGGACGAGGAGGTTCAACAAAGTGCTTAACGAAAGGGAAAGCACAATGGAGAAACTGCTGAATTCGATGAAACCACTCCTTGCCACTGAAGATCATCATGAATCAGTGCCTGAAGTGAATCTCTTTTCTGTTGCCGAAAAGAACAAGATCACAATACTCGAATTTCTGGACAACACACTCATAGACTGGTCTGACAACGAGTTTGATGTCCCGACAGGGTTTGATACACTTTATTACAAGCCTTTCATATTTTTACAGAACGGGTGGTTTTTGCCAAGCACCATCGAAGCAGGAAACGAAAAAGTGGTGGGATTGCTTCGTGTCAGGGCTGATTTCAGCCTGCGAAACGATATAATCAAATCAGGATTCGAAAAGGAATACGGAGTCCCCGGCAATGTAGGCTTCAGTGCTGATCCCGGTGCATCTCCTTTCCATATTTTCAACAAATCGGGCACCTTCCTGTTTGCCCTTGTATTTCCCGAAGTAAAAAAAGCAACCGGCTTCATTCTCCTTCCAATATTATTCTGGTCCGGACTGTTCATTTTAATTCTTCTTATTTGTCTTGAACTGGTAAAAAGCCTTTCAGAACGGGGGAAAGGAGTTCATGCAAACCTGCTGGCTTTGATAACCTGTGCTATCATCTATCTGCTCATTATCACTGTAGGCACTCCTGATGTTTTTCCTCTGACGGGGCTTTTTTCACCGTATCATTTCTCGATGAACCGCTTCATCCCCACCCTCGGTCATCTGCTGATCCTCGGAATACTTTGCGTTTTTATGGGAGGGGTCTTTTACAAATATTTCCCTCTCCCGGGGAGGAAAGAAGAACAGGAGTCGTATGCCGGGGAGTATCTTCCCGTTGCTTTGTTTTTCATAGTTGCAGCACTTATGGTTTGCGGCTTTCATTATGTGTTCGGCCAGCTTATACTTACATCGAATATCAATCTGCAGCCTTACAAGGTGCTGGAACTTAATATTTATAGTCTCGCAGCAGTTTTGTCCGTGTTGTTTCTTCTGCTACTTCCAGTTCTGTTCATGCTGAAATGCCTTAGAAGCCTGGTTACCTGCAGTACAAAATTCATCCTTTTCGCGGCTGTTCCTTCATTGTTTCTGATAGTTGTTATTTTCCGCAATGATCATACTCTAGCCGTGGCTGCGATCTTTTTCCTTCTGCTTGCCGGAAGCACCTGGATCACCGGCAGGCACAAGTCAGGCAATTTCACACTTACAGTTGTTTTCTCCTTCATCTTCGGTTTGTATTCACTTTTTCTGATCACCGTTCTGACTGAAGAAAAAATAACCGAAGAGTTAAAAATTCAGGCAGTTACTCTTTCCACGGATAACGACCCGGTTGCTGAACACATGCTTCTCGATCTCTGGCCCGTACTTTCAGCAGATACGGTCCTGCGTGATTTGATGAAGCAGACAAACTTCAACAAGAGCAGCGAGGATGTAGAAAATATCTCGGACTATCTCCGTGCTACATATTTCAACGGGTACTGGGCCAACTTCAATTTCAACATAGTACTCTGCCGGAATGATGACCCGCTCAGGGTGGGACCGGGAAATGAACTGTTCCCCGCATGCTTCAACTTCTTCGATTCAAGGATAAAGAGAGACGGTCATCAGCTGACCGGGACGGGATTCTATTTCATCGACAATCAGCGCGGAAGATCCTTCTACATCGGAAGGATGATGTTCGATTCCGGAAATTACATACACGGCCTGTTCATCGAGCTTTACGGTGATGTAAATGTTTTCCAGCCAGGCTATTCGGCTCTGCTGATAGATGAAAAATATCATGGTTACGCGGGGTTGAAGGATTATTCTTTCGCAAAGTACATCAACGGGGAGCTTGTTCTGCAGAACGGCGATTTCCGATATGACAGGACAGATGCGCAGTACATCGACAAATTGCCTGATTACAAGATATTCAGATCGGGTGGATTTGTTCACTTGCTTTATAAGAACGGAAATGCAACTGTTCTTATATCGAGGCCGGTGATTGATGCCGGAGATATGATCATTTCATTCGCGTATCTTTTTGCCTTTATACTGTTGTTCTCGAACCTGTTCGTGCTTTTAATACGGAGCCGCGGCCTTAGAGGCAGAAACATCTTCGACTTCCGCCAGAAGCTGCAATTCTCTTTCATAGGGATACTCCTGTTTTCTTTCATGCTTATCGGAGTTGTTGTGGCTTATCTTACCATAACACAATACAAGACAAAACATTATGACAATGTGAAGGAGAAGCTGAACTCAGTCTATCTTGAGCTTGAAAGCAGGCTTTCACTGGAAAAGCATCTCGATGCCAACTGGAGCAACAGCACTTTTTCATCGCTGAATGAACTGATGATCAGCCTTTCAAATATTTTCAACACCGATATCAACCTGTACGACTCCAATGGCGACCTGATAGCAACTTCCAGGCCTGAGATCTTTTACCGCAACCTGATAAGCACACGCATTAACAAAATGGCCTGGATGAACCTCAAGGATCTGACAATGAGCGAGTATTATCAAAAGGAAAAGATCGGCAATCTTGAGTATCTCTCGGCCTATATTCCATTTTTCAACAACGACGACAGGATCCTTGCATACCTCAACCTGCCATACTTCAGGATACAGAGCGTACTTGCGAAGGAAATTTCAAACCTTGTGGTTGCAGTGCTGAATTTCACCCTTCTTCTTATACTTGTTACAATGGGTATTGCTGTTGTAATCAGCGGACGCCTTACGGCGCCACTGTCAATGCTTGGCGAAGGACTGGCTTCTGTGAAGCTGGATAAGAAGACGGAACATCTTTCTTACGAAGGTAACGATGAGATTGCGGAGCTTGTCAGGCAATATAACAGGATGGTCGATGAGCTTGAGGGCAGCGCCAAAAAACTTGCCAACTCGGAAAGGGAATATGCCTGGAGGGAAATGGCCCGCCAGATAGCCCACGAGATCAAAAACCCGCTCACCCCGATGAAGCTGAATGTGCAGCAGCTGCTGAAATCATGGCGCGACAAGGCACCCGAATTCGAAGAAAGGATGGAGCAATTCGCCAGGAACCAGATCGAATACATCGACAACCTGTCATCTATAGCCACTGCCTTCTCATCATTTGCAAAAATGCCGCTCGCAAATCCTGTAGAGGTGAATCTGGTTGACCAGATAAGGATTACCCTCGAAATCTTCCGCGATGCCGAAAAGGTAATTTTTAAGGTGAAATGGCCTCAGGAAAAGAAAGTTGTCGTTTTTGCGGACAGGGAACACCTCAACGGAATTTTTTCCAATCTTATTAAAAACAGCATCCAATCGCTTCCTTCAGACAGGCAGGGAATTATAGAAGTCACTGTTGAAGTGAAGAGAGACAAAGCTGTTGTTTCGATAAAGGATAACGGAACAGGCATACCCAGGGAGCTTCAGGGTAAGCTGTTCACTCCCAATTTTACGACAAAGTCATCCGGCACCGGGTTAGGACTTTCGATAGTGAAAAGATATGCAGAAAATGCCGGCGGACACGTGTGGTTCGAATCGGAGCCAGACCGCGGCGCAACGTTCTTCGTAGAGCTGCCTCTTAAATACACAGTGGAAAAACCTGTCTAAACTTTAGGGATTAGTCATTCGAAATTCTGAATAATATAATTATATTAGCAGGATCAGATACCCTAATTTGATGGCTGTCAGATTTTCTAACCTTGCCTTTAAACCGCTATGCTGGCTGTTGATG
>JBLNAO010000182.1:0-8043 GCA_050259395.1 Chloroflexota bacterium | reverse complement strand
TGGCTTTGTTGGCAGCAAGCACGAGCAGTTTTCCATCGTGCAGCTTTGAAGTTACAATTATGTTATTTGAAGCTGTTTCTGCCTTGTTGGGTTCCTCATCTGAGAGCAGCCATGGCGTCATCTCGGCAACTTCCATCGCCATTCTGCCGCATTCCGACCATGCAGCCGGGGATTTCGGGAAGTAATTGGGAGCCTGCCTGACAAAATACTGGATTCCTGTCGCACCGTTGACAATCGACTGCCATGTCATCGCCCTTATCTCCTGTATTGTCGGTTCCCTGCCCCACAGCTCGCCTCCTCCAAAAGCCTGCGGCACAATCCATACTGGTCTCTTCCCTGTAAACTCTTCATGCAGGTCGGCTGCAACATTCCCAACCATCGAAGCAGGAAGATCGGGAAGGGGATAGGGATCGGCCATTACAATGTCCATCGCATCTTCATAATTCCTGGAAGCAAGAAACGGAGCCATGAAAACTATCGAAACAGGATGCCAGGGGTCATTCTCGTTGATGACCCGGTAGATATCTTCGAGATCAGCAGGAGGGATCTTATAACCGTTGGGCTCATCTGCAATATACCAGCCGAGCAGGGCAGGATGGTCCCTGAAAGCGGCGATTTCCTGCAAAAGGCGTTTCTGTTTTTCCTCGTAGGTAATGCCATCGATCCTCGAGCTTACACCACCCCCGCCGGAAACTGAAAGGAGATTATAATGAACTTTCATCCCGATCTGGGCACACCTGTCCATATAAGCTTTTCTTTCCTCGAAAGTCTCCGGCATTATCTTCTGATATGGAGAGATCATGTTGAATCCCCTGATTATCTCTTCCTCCGGCAATGCCCTGTCAACAGGAGAATAAGTGTAAAATCCGAATGGGAAAAAGGGGAGCTTGTTGACTATCAATCCTCCAGTAAGCCTGTCAGCCTTCACTTCATTTGATTTATAAGGAAGAATAGTCACCCTGGCATTCGCTACATACTGTTTTTTCTGTGGTGTCGGGAATGAAAGATTTATAGTGGTTTTGTAAACTGATGGTTTTGACTCCAGATTGAACTGTATCCTGACGATTTTCTTTTCAGGCCTGCCTTCCCATAAAGCAAGGGTATCACTTCCTTTATAAAGCACTGCTTTAATCTTCTGTTCCATGAATGCAGCAGGTATATGAAGGAGAATCTCCCCTTTCTTTTCAGTGGAATAAAATGTGTACCGGGTGTATGCCTTGAATGCAGTTGAATCAACCTGCTGAGCTTGAACTGGAGAAAATAAAGTTAAGGCAAGAGCGAACGCAGTGAAAAATATATTTTTAGGCAGCATGAAAAATTTCGGGTTTGATGAAGCCAAAATTATATTAAAAGTTAAAAGATAAAAGGAAAATGCTAAAAGATTTAGAGCTTTGATGCGGTTTCGCAAACAGGAACATAAATTACTTAAATTCACTACCTTTATGCTATTCTTTATTTTAACCGGATGGCAGAACCACTTAAAGAAAAACCCACTCCTTCCCCTGAAGGAGAAATAATCGAACTTTCCGACAGGCAGGTTGAGGAAATAAAATCCTCAAGGCTCGATCTGGCAAGGGGCAGGTTCCTGGAAAACAAATTACTCGAAAAAGAAGTTAGGATATGGCTCAAAAACAGATAATCTGGTCTGGTTATGCTAAAAAAACCATTTACTCTGCTTTGGAAGCGATCGTAAGGGAGACGGGCAATCGCGATCATGCGCTTCAGTTTTTCCTGGCTCTTTCCAAAATACTTACCCGGATTACGAAGACCTCGGGAACGTTCCTCCGGACTTCAGGCAAGGATGTTTATGCTTTTCCTTTTAGAGAATACATTGTACTATTTGAATCCCGTGAATCCGGACTGATTATTCATTCTGTTTCAGAAAACCGGACAACCGATCAACAATAACAGGTTTTCAGGGTTATAAGTTTTTAAGCCATTCGAAAGGAGTATGAATATCATAATCATAGTTCTCTGTTCGTTGCTGATTCTTGCATATCTTGGTGAGATCAGCTCAGAGCATACAAGGATTCCGACAGTCATACTTCTTCTTTTTATGGGATGGCTGGTAAAACAAGCCACCCTAATGTTGAAAGTCACCATACCTGACCTTAACCCAATTCTTCCCTTTTTTGGAACGATCGGGCTCATACTCATTGTACTTGAAGGAACACTGGAACTCAGGCTCAACAGGTCAAAAATAGGGATCGTAAGGAAATCATTTATTATGGCGATCCTTCCAATGATTTTCCTTTCTTCAGTCTTCGCACTGGCTTTCTCGATCTTTGCAGAGGTCCCGTTCAGAACCGCACTGGTAAATGCCTTGCCGTTTGCTGTAATCAGCAGCTCCATTGCCATACCAAGCGCAAAAAATATTTCACCGCATGACCGTGAATTTGTAATCTATGAAAGCAGCCTTTCAGATATTATCGGCGTACTGTTCTTCAATTTCATTGTTGTTACTCAAACATTCACTATTGTATCTGGCGGACTTTTTTTATTGCAGTTGGTATTGATCTCACTGATCTCTGTTTTTTCAGTTATTGGCCTTTCTTATATTCTCGGTCGCATTAAAAACCATATTACTTATACACCGATACTCCTTCTGGTAATACTGGTCTATTTTATCGCCAAGGCATTTGACCTTTCCGGGCTTGTATTCATTATGGTGCTTGGATTGTTCCTGGGGAATATTCCCAGAATCAGGCAGTTCTATCTCCTTGAGCGACTGGTGAAGAGGGTTGATTCAGAAAGGCTCGACGATGAAGTAGAAAAGTTCAGGGTCATGACAATAGAGGCCACATTCCTCATACGTTCATTGTTCTTCCTGCTGTTCGGGTTCCTGCTGAGTACAGAAGAGTTTATTAACCTTCAGACACTTCCCTGGTCAATGGGCATTGTAATCTTTATTTTTGGAAGCAGGTGGTTATTCTTAAAATTGTTAAAGCTTCCGCTTTCGCCCCTGTTATACTTCTCACCACGGGGACTTATAACCATACTTTTATACATGTCTGTCGGGGCGGAGATGAGCCTCTCCTTTGTAAATAACTCTCTTCTTGTACAGGTGGTTATTATTTCCGTGGTAATAATGAGTTCGGGACTCCTGAGATATAAGAGTGTGGATTAACCATACTCTGGGGCGTAATAATTTCAGATGCCGGTACAAACTTTTTAACCCTATTCTTGTTAAATATTTAGTTTTCGTTATTCAACAAAGCTGAAGATCAAGACCAATGTAATTCCTGGAGATAACAAAAGGAGTATCAGGTTATTGCACTGGCTTGTGTGCTGAATGCTGGAATAGGGAATCGTATGGATAAGTTATAAATTGGATATGCATCAGGAAGTATTGAATAATGTCAAATCGGAACTGGCTTTCATTGGTACCGGCTGGATAGGACTTAACAGGATGAAAGCGGTACTGGATGCGGATCTCTGCTATCCTGTCGGAATATTCGAGCCTGATAATAATAATGCAATGAAGGCTTATGACCTGGCTCCTGATGCAATTCTCTACCGCGACCTTGATGAGCTTCTCGACACTCAACCGGATGGAGTTGTAATATCAACGCCAAGTGCACTTCATTCAACCCTTAGCATAAAAGCTTTCCAGAAAGGAATTGCTGTTTTCTGCCAGAAGCCTCTTGCCAGGACTGCAGAAGAGACAAGAAAAGTCATCTCTTCAGCCTATGTGGCTAACCGTCTCCTGGGTGTTGACATGTCGTACCGGTACACAGATGGCATTCAGAAGATTCATGAGACATACAGGAAGGAAATCGGCCATATTTTTGCTGTCGATCTTGTCTTTAATTCTGCTTACGGTCCTGAAAAAGCCTGGGTATATAACCCGGACCTGTCAGGTGGAGGTTGCCTGATCGATCTTGGTGGGCATTTGATCGACATTGCACTGTGGATGCTCGACTTCCCGGAGATAACAAGGGTATCTTCCACTCTTGTGTCAAAAGGGGTAATAATTGAATGCGACCAGAATTCGGTGGAAGATTATGTGTCTGCCCAGATAGAAACAGGCACAGGCGTGCTGATCAGGCTTGTCTGCAGCTGGAACCTTCCGGCAGGTCAGGATGCAGAGATCAGGGCATCTTTTTACGGTACCGGGGGATCGGCCCTTTTTTATAATGTGAATGGTTCATTCCATGATTTTGAAACTGCAATCTGTCACGGCACAAAAAAGGAGATAGTCAGCCGGCCACCCGATGATTGGGGAGGAAGAGCACTGGTAAACTGGACAAAGGATCTGCAGGAAAGCAGAAGCTTCAGAAACTCATCTTTCCTTTATTATAATACTGCTGAAGTCATAGACAGGATATACGGAAG
The DNA here is from genome assembly GCA_050259395.1 of Chloroflexota bacterium. Lineage (GTDB taxonomy): Bacteria > Bacteroidota > Bacteroidia > Bacteroidales > VadinHA17 > LD21. The sequence continues at coordinate 3,708 of JBLNAO010000182.1, read as the reverse complement.
GAATATTTCATTAAAACCAGTCTGGGATGAAAATACTGCTCACGACTGACAACGTTGGCGGTGTATGGAAAAAAGGAACGGCAACGACGTCTGCATTCAGTCTGTGGCAATTGAAGTCAGAGAGATTAATTCCGGCAAGGTGGTTGTTGAACGGGAAAGTGAATATTAAAAAATAACCTGAAAATATATGAAATCAAAACCTGCAATTGCATTTTACGGCTCCAGCCTGGTTTCAGCATACTGGAACGGCGCAGCCACATATTACCGGGGAATCATTAAGTACCTCCACCGTCTTGGTTATGATGTAACTTTTTACGAACCTGATGCTTTTTCCCGGCAGGAACACAGGGATATACCTGACCCTGATTGGGCAAAAGTAGTTGTGTATTCAAACAACAGGTCAGCCCTCGATGAGGTGCTTGAGGCTGGCAGCAAGGCTGATATTCTCGTCAAAGCCAGCGGAGTGGGAGTGTTTGACGATATTCTTGAGAGAGCAGTGCTTGAAATGAGAAAGCCATACCAGAAAGTAATTTACTGGGATGTGGACGCACCAGCAACTCTCGATGCCGTTATTGAGAATGATGATGCTCCATTCAGGAAGCTGATCTCCCAATATGACTACATTCTGACATATGGAGGTGGCGACCCGGTTGTTAATGCTTACAAATCACTTGGCGCAAGGGAATGTATTTCCGTTTACAATGCGGTTGACCCTGAAACACATTTCCCCGTACCTGCAGAAGAAAGGTTCTCATGCGATCTTTCTTTTCTTGGCAACAAGCTTCCCGACAGGGAGGAGCGTGTAAAAGATTTTTTCTTCAGGGTTGCTTCGCGATTGCCGTATAAAAAATTCCTGTTGGGTGGAAATGGCTGGGGCGATATTGATTTTCCTGCCAATGTCAGCAATGTGAATCATGTTTTCAGCAAGGATCACAATGCATTTAATTCATCGTCGGCATTCGTGCTGAACATCAGCAGGCAGAGCATGGCCGATTACGGGTTTTCACCTGCAACAAGGGTTTTCGAAGCCGCAGCGGCAGGAGCATGTGTCATCACAGATTACTGGGATGGCATAGATGAATTCTTCTCTCCCGGTAAGGAAATACTTGTGGCAAGAAACAGCAATGAAGTCGAATATTTTATTTCCGACATATGCAGGGAGGAAGCAGCAGAAATAGGCTATGCTGCTTTGAAAAGAGTACTGCAGTACCATACTTACGAAAAGAGGGCCGGGTTGCTGAACCGCATTTTTTCGGAACAGGAAGTACTATATTGATACACAGGTAAATGAACCATGCGTTTCTTGATAGGGTTAGTTCAGAATAACCCCTAGGGAAAGACAATCCTGAGCGATACCTCATCCTCAACTGCGACTCCGTCGCGTATAGCGGGTCTCCAGGCAGGTCCTTCCTTTATCAGCCTGATTGCTTCATCGGAGAATTGCTTTTGGGGGCTTTTTACTATTTTAATGCTGTCGAGCGAGCCATCTGTTTTAACCCTGAATGAAGTCACGACCACGACCCTCTGCCCGGCTGTTGCACTGTCGGGCCTTCTGATATTTTCAAGTATGTACCTGTCAAAGGCTTGCTGCCCCCCTGCCGGCCGGGCAGGTGTATCTGCCTGTGAAATATCTCTGCTAATAACCGATCTGGCTGCCGCAGCAGGCTGATTCCCGGCAGCGCCTTCTGCCAGGAACCTGTTGCTGTCAGGTATTTTCTGTTCCTGAACTGCTTCCATTTTTTTTGAAGGTTCCACATCTTCTCTTTGTATTTCCCTTTCCTCCCTGACCATATTGTAAGATACCTGTTCTTTAGCGGCTTTCCTAGATGGCTCTGATGATGATTGATTTGACTTAGGCGGGGTTGGCGCAGGCGGAGTTGGCAATGCAGCTGCAGGTGACTCTTCAGGCTTCCTTAAAGGCTCCGGCCGGGGTATGTCCATTGTCACCGATTTGTATTCAGGCATTGCTTCCCTGCTTTCCTGAGAATTTCTTTCAATCACTATAAAGACTGACGAGACAATCATCAGAACTGCAATTGATGCGGCAATCCTGTAGATGATGAATCTCCTCTTTCTTTCGGTTCTTCTGCGAAGTTTTTTGTTTATGCTGATCAGATCATTCTCAATATGGGTATCATTTACGGAGCCCAGTCCTTCAAATGCTTCAGACAGGAATGGATCTTTTTCAAGTTCCTTCTCGAAGGAATTCTTTTCCGCATTCGTCATTTCTCCTTTCCTGTACCGGAGAAAATCCGTAAAGCCTGTATATTTATTTTTTTTCTTCATTCCTGCTTTCAAGGCATATTTTCAGGTTTCTTTTGGCATTCTGGAGCAGGCTCTTTACTTTTTTCTCATCGCTGCCCATTTCCCTTGCTATCTCTGCATAACATTTGTCCCCGAAATAAAACTGCATTATGCTTTGCTTCTGTTCGTCTTTCAACCTTTCAATGCAATCCATCAGTCTTTTGTCCGTTTCCGGTGCCTCTTCATCCACAGGATGCAGAACCGGTTCATTTTCCATAAATATTACCGTACTATTTATCCATTCCTGCATTTTTTCATCTTTCGCTTTTTCCGATCGAAGTTGCATCAGGCAGTAATTCTTTGTGACTACGTGAAGCCAGCTTTTGAAATTTTCAATTCTTTGTTTCGGAATTTCCAAAATCAGCTTTTCAAAGATGTGCATCACTGCATCCATTGATTCTTCCCTGTTACCCAGGTATTTCATGCACACTCCGTACACAAGATGCATGTAACGTGAATAAAGTTCTCCAAGCTCTTCAAGATCACCGGATAAGGTGAATCTTTCGAGAAGCTCTTCGTCTGACTTCTGAGCGGCATTGTATCCGGATGATTTGAAAAGCATGTTTCTGATCAGGATCAGCAATTCCCTGTGTTGGTTCGATTATGATAAATATCTGAAATTTTTTCAACTCTTTTATGGAATTCATGAAAATGCTGCATCATGTGGGAAACGTTTAACCAAATCTCACGTGTCATGAAAAACTTTTTGAAAATCTTTGGAATTATTATGCTGTCAGTTTTTGCAGTGTCCTTTATTCAGGCCCGGATTATTTCCGGAACAATAACAGACAATTCAGGAAATCCTGTCTCAGGGGTCGCCGTAAGCACAATCCCGTCATCCGGCAACACAACATATTCGTTGTCCGATGGCACATACAGTATCAGCATTGGCCAGGAAACAACCAAGCTGGTTTTTTCACGTGCCGGCTTCATAACCAGGGAAGTGGCGCCCGGGAAAAGCAACGTCATAAACGTGAAGCTTGAACCGGCGATTATGGTGCAGGAAATGCATGATGCCGCCCCGATGAGGCGGGAAGCTAAGATGGCAATGCCTTCTGCATATATGTCTTCACAATCCGCCGGATACCCGGCTGTCGGCGGTATAAACAGGTACAACGGCAACTTCAATACGGAAGGGTATGCATCTGTCAATGAGAATGGGTTCAGGGATGTTAAGTCAAATCCTTTATCGACCTTCTCCATCGATGTCGACAATGCTTCGTACTCTAATATAAGGAGGTTCATAAACAATGGTCAGCTACCTCCTCCGGATGCAGTGAGGATAGAAGAGATGATCAACTATTTCAGGTATAATTACCAGGAACCAAAAGGAGAGCATCCGTTTTCAGTGTACACAGAGCTTGCTGTTTGTCCGTGGAACAGGAAACATACCCTGTTGCATGT
>JBLNAO010000181.1:0-29768 GCA_050259395.1 Chloroflexota bacterium | reverse complement strand
CAACTTAAAACGGCATTGTCATGAAATTTGTAGTATCCAGCTCGGAACTTCTGGGGCATCTGCAGGCAATAAGCAGAGTAATAAGCTCGAAAAATACTCTTCCAATACTCGATAATTTTTTGTTCAATCTTTCGGGGAACGACCTGGAGATAACTGCTTCTGACCTCGAGTCTACACTCATAACCCGCATGAAGCTGGAAAACACAGATGGATCAGGCATCATTGCCCTGCCTGCCAGGATCCTTCTCGACACCCTCAAGGAATTTTCAGTGCAGCCGCTTACTTTCGACATAAACATGGAGACAATGGCTGTCGTTATAAGCTCCGAAAACGGTAAGTTTAACGTAGTCGGCCAGAATGGAATAGACTTCCCTGCACTTCCTGCAATAAGGAAAGAAAAACAGATAACTTTCAACATCAACGCAGACATCCTTCTCGCAGGAATTTCGAAAACCCTTTTCGCAACCGCCGATGATGAGCTTCGTCCTGTTATGGGAGGTATTTTCGTGGAGGCAGCAACCGACAGGATCACCTTTGTAGCTTCTGACGCGCATAAGCTTGTAAGATACCAGAGGATGGACGCTCATGCCGATGACAATGCTTCATTCATCCTTCCGAAGAAACCTGCATCGCTGCTGAAGAACATTCTTCCAAGGGAGGAAGGTCCTGTCACCGTTGAGTTCGATGACAAGAATGCCTTCTTCAACCTCAGCAATTATAAGGTTGTCTGCAGGCTCGTCGAGGGCAATTATCCGAACTACAATTCAGTAATTCCAAAGAACAACCCGAGGAAGATAACAATCGACAGGGTAGAGTTTTTCAATACGCTTAAGCGCGTATCCGTATTCTCGAACCAGGCAAGCAACCTCGTAAAGCTTCAGCTTAAAGGCAACCAGGTTACCGTTTCAGCACAGGATATAGATTTCTCGATATCGGCTTATGAAAGGATCAAGTGCCAGTACGAAGGCGATCAGATCGAAATAGGCTTCAAATCGGTTTTCCTTCTCGAAATACTTTCAAATATAGGTTCTCAGGATGTCATGATCGAGCTCGCTGACCCGACACGTGCAGGTTTGTTCCTGCCGGTTTCGACGGATAATGAGTCCGAAGATCTGCTGATGCTTCTCATGCCAATGATGATAAATGCCTGAAAGTGGAGCTTAACCTGAAAAAACCCCTGGCTTTTATCGACCTCGAAACAACTGGAATTAACGTCACCTCCGATCGTATTGTTGAGATATCGGTTCTAAAGATCAGCCCTAACGGAAAGGAAGAATGGTTTACCAGCAGGGTGAATCCTGAAATGCCTATTCCCCCGAAAAGTACGGCAATCCATGGAATTAAGGATGAAGATGTTGCTAATTCTCCCTGCTTCAGGGCGATAGCAAAAAACGTCTCAGCTTTCCTTGAAGGATGCGACCTTGGAGGGTATAATGCCATCAAATTCGACATTCCGGTCCTGGCCGAGGAGTTCCTGCGGGCAAACATTGACTTCAGCTTCCGTAAAAGGCGATACGTAGACGTCCAGGTGATCTTTCACAAAAAAGAACAGCGTACCCTTGCCGCTGCCTACCTGTTCTATTGCAAGAAAGAGCTCGAAGGCGCACATGGATCCAGGGCAGATACGGCGGCGACTTTCGAGGTGCTGAAATGCCAGCTCGACCGCTACCATGACCTCGAGAATGATGTTGAGAAGCTTGCTGATTACAGCTCATTCAATAACAACGTCGATTTTGCCGGAAGAATAATACTTGACGAAAAAGGAGTGGAAGTCTTCAACTTCGGAAAGCACAAAGGCAAAGCAGTCGAAGCTGTATTCGCCGAAGAACCGGCATATTATTCTTGGATGATGAACGGTGAATTTCCTCTGTATACGAAGAAGGTTCTGACCGAGATAAAGCTGCGCTCCTTCGGTAAAAAGCAGGGTTGAGATGAAAATTATCTGCATTGGGCTCAATTACCGTCAGCATGCAGCAGAAATGGGGTGGAAGCTGCCTGAAGAACCCGTAGTCTTTCTTAAACCGGATTCGGCGTTGCTGAAAAAGAACAAGCCTTTCTTCCTGCCTGATTTCTCCGAAGATATCCAGTATGAAGTGGAGATCGTTGTCAAGATCAGCAAGCTGGGGAAAGGCATCGAAGCCAGGTTTGCCCCCCGTTATTATGATGAAGTCACAGTCGGTATCGACATCACGGCAAGGGATATCCAGGCAAAAAACTCGAAGATCGGGCATCCCTGGGAATTATCGAAATGCTTCGATGGGGCAGCGCCCGTGGGTGAGTTTATTCCCGTAAGCAGCATAAAAGATGTTCTCGACCTTGGTTTCAGACTCGATATCAACGGGAAAACCGTCCAGAAAAGTAACAGCTCCGACATGATCTTCAATATCAACCGCATAATCGAATACGTTTCGCGTTATTTTACCCTCAAAACAGGCGATCTCATTTTCACAGGCACGCCATCAGGGGTAGGCCGGCTTCAAAGGAATGACAACCTGGTTGCTTACCTTGATGACAAGCCGTTGCTGGATTTCATGATAAAATAAAGAAAACCCATTAACCGCAAAGTTGTTTAAAGGCAGCGCAGGCAAGGGTGCCTTAATTAAACCAGTAAGACACCTTGAACACCAGTCCCCTGTTTTTCACACTGTAATCTCCCGGGAAAGAGTTCTCGGTATATACAATGAACAGGTCAGAAACAGGAGCAAAGCGCCACTGGAAGCGAAAGTTCAGGTTTAGATTGTCGATCTGGTTATTATATTGTACGAAACTGGTGAGAAAAAGTTTCTCAGTGAAGGTTAAATCGAGTCTCGGACCTACCAGTATGAACTCGGCACTGCTATATGGCTTTGGCAGTTCAATGTCGTTGTACGAGGCAACAATCGCAAGACTGGCATAAGGCTGAATCCTGTAGTTGACCTCGCCGTTGAGGGTCAGTTTTGTACCGTTATAAAACCCCCCGTACCTTGTAGCGGCGAGGTAGTTGAACGGTTTCCGGTTATCGGATGTGAACGTCAGCCCCGCTTCCACCCAGTCGAATTTTTCCAAAGTTTCGAGCATTGCACCCCCTGAATTTGTTGGATCGAATGGTGCCCTGAGCTTCACGAATGTATTCCTTACGTCTGCCTGGAAGAGACACCTGTTAAGCCATTCGACCTGGTAGAACAACTGAAGATCCCTGTCAGTAAGGGTCAGGTTGCGGTAATCGAAGAAGAAATCTGTTTTCAGGCCCGGTCCGTGATTTGCGATCTTACTGCCTGCTGGGAAAAACTTATATTGAATTGAGGGATTTAGCTCATAATAACCCTTCCTCCTGATATAACCAACTTCTGCAAAATAATCCGGTCCCACGAGCGACTGGTTCAGCGTGGCTTTGAGATATTGAGTGGAATAAAGCAGATTTGCAGCGAAGGAGGAACCGGTCATACCTTTATCTTCAGGGGTGAAGGAGTGATGCCAGAATGCCTTCCCTGTCCAGCGGTTATTTGGTGTTGCAAGGTTATACTCCAGCCCTGTTACCCTGTTGTACATGAAGCCGCCAGTCAGGGAATCCCCTGCAACTGCAGTCACTTCCTTGTTTACCATGAAAGCTGTTATGTTCGAATGACTTGAGACCTGCCTCTGCAGAGCCATCACTGCAAAATTACCTCCTGATACGTCACCCTTCCTGTTTGTCTGGATGTCCATGAGGCCAAGCCTCCATTTTGTCCCGATTTTACCACTTAAGCGGGCTCCCCCGATAACAGGGCTGTTCAGACCTATCCTCCTGGAGAAGAATGGTCTTACGTTCTCTGTTCCGAGGTTGGCAAAGAGATCGCTGTTCTCGAGGTAAAACTGCCTTTTCTCGGGAAAGAACAGCTCGAACCTGTCGAGGTTGGTAACCTGCCTGTCGACTTCAACCTGGGAATAATCGGGATTGACGGTGAGATCGAGGTTCATTGAAGTCGATAATGTGATTTTGGCATCGAGCCCCCCGTTCAGATCACCTTTTTCAGGCTTGAAATTTTCACCGGCCTGCCTGTCCTGTGTAACCTTTGCTGAGGCATAAGGTATGATCGAAAACCTTGCTCCCGAGCCCGGAAGCGGCTTGTCCCAGACAAGCGATCCGGTAAATGCAAGTGCTGCAGTCTGGAATTGTCTCGACATAGGCGCCCAGCTTGATTTCTCATTAAGCTTCAGATCCTGCCTGGAGAAATTGATGCCCCATTCCGGAGAGCCCTCTGTGTAGCGCATGCTCCTGAAGGGAATTGCAAATTCGGCCACCCACCGGTCATCGTAATTTTTCACTTCTGATCGCCATTTTATATCCCAGTCGAGGTTTACCAATCCCCCGTTTGCCTGAACGCCGTCCCACTGCGCTCCCGCGGGTGAAACGCCAAAAGCAAACCCGTTCGTGTAATCGCCGTAAGTATCGATGAAAACAATGAAGTTGTCATTTTTCCCGAAGCTGAAATCCCGACGGAAAGATTCAACCGGTCTCTTGCCCGGGGTGGGATCATAACAGGTTATGCCGATAAACATTGTCGTTTCATTGTATGTCATCTTCACCTCGGTGTGGGCTGTAGCCAGTCCGGTATCGATAGGAAGAACCCTCCGGAAGTCTTTCGCGACATCAGCATTGGCCCATACTGGTTCATCAAGGACGCCGTCTATTGTTATTGCCTCACCGGTTTTTGAGATATTTAACCGGTAATTATCCCGGTTTACTCCGCGAGTCTGCCCGCAAACGATGGCACTGCATGAGAATATTATTATAAGAACAAGGGAAAGCGATAATTTAAGCATTTAAAAAAATTTACGCCAAAATTATAAAAGAATGCGGAATTAGGATTGCGGATTTGTTAAATTAGAGGATCTAAAACGTAAGCGAGATGGTCATAAACATATGCTCTGACGCACAGGAGCTTGGAAGAAAAGCAGCAGGACTGGCTTCAAAAATCATTAATCAGGCTATTGCTGAGAAAGGTGAAGCCAGGATTGCCGTGTCAACAGGAAGCTCCCAGTTCGAAACGCTTCAGTCCCTTATACAGAACAGGATCGAATGGCAGAAAGTTGAGATATTCCACCTTGATGAATATATCGGTCTGCCGGTGACTCATCCTGCCAGCTTCCGGAAGTACCTTTATGAGCGCTTCATTAATCATATCAAAGTTAAATTATTCCACAGTGTGGATGTGGAAGGCGATATTGAAGCAAAGATCAGGGCCCTGTCAGCTGAAATCAGGAAAAAGCCTATAGATCTGGGTATTATAGGGATAGGGGTTAATGGTCATATTGCATTTAACGATCCCCCGGCTGACTTCAATACCCGGGATGCCTACAAAATAGTCAATCTCGATGAGGTCTGCAGGAAGCAGCAGGTCGATGAAGGCTGGTTTGTCTCCCTGGATGAAGTGCCTGCGCAGGCTGTTTCGATGACACCTTACCAGATCATGCAGTGCAGCGCGATCATCTCGTGTGTTCCGCATAAGGTTAAGGCAACCGCAATCAGGAACACGCTGATAAACAGAGTGACGGAAGTTGTCCCGGCAACCCTCCTGAAACAGCATCCGGATTACCATTTGTATATTGATAAAAATTCGTCTTCAGAAATAATACCTTTTTAGGTGATGAGGATTGTTGTAAAACAAGGAAGCCCGGCTTCTCCGTTACGCATTGAAGGCCTTCATTATCAAACTGAAAAGCCGGTGAGCGTTTACCAGGTGGGCGGGACCATTGTGGAGATAAAGAATATTGCCGCATTACCCCGGGGATCTGAGAACATTTACCTTGCTCCTGGACTCATCGATAACCAGGTGAACGGGTTTGCAAACGTTGATTTTTCAGGTGATGATCTTACGCCCGAAGGTGTTTTAAAAGCCACAGAGGCAATGCTGAAAGAGGGGGTGACCACCTTTATGCCGACGCTGATAACAAACAGTCATCAGATTCTTGTTAATAATTTCACAATACTCGATGAAGCGTGCAGGAAGTTCAGCCTTGTCGAAGCCTGTATAGCCGGGTTTCATCTTGAAGGCCCTTACATCTCGCCCGTCGACGGGTTCAGGGGGTGCCATCCGGCAGAGCATGTGAGGAAGCCATCATGGAATGAATTTGAAGAATACCGCAAGGCTTCAGGAGGGAGGATCATACAGGTGACTGTTGCACCTGAAATAGATGGTGCGCAGGAGTTCATAAAAAAATGCTCTTCAGAAGGAATCATTGTTGCAATAGGCCATTCAAACGCCTCTTCAGGTCAGGTCAGGGAGGCAGTCGAAAACGGCGCAAGGCTCTCCACTCATCTGGGCAATGGCTGTGCAAACATGATTCACCGGCACAATAATCCGTTATGGCCGCAGCTCGACAACGACAACTTGACTGCCACCATTATTGCAGACGGGAATCACCTGCTGCCCGAGGAGATAAGAGTGTTTCTCAGGGCTAAGGGAAAAGACAGGGTCATACTCACTTCAGATGTGGTTTACCTGGCAGGCATGGCTCCTGGAAATTATACATTTTCAGGCATGAATGTGATTCTCAAGGAAGACGGCACGCTTCTCAATGCCGGGCAGAATGTGCTTGCGGGCGCTTCCTTCCCCTTGCGCAAGGGTGTTGAGAATATAATGAAATTTACCGGGATGCCGTTAAAAGATGCAGTGAGCATGGCTTCTGAAAATGTCGCACGCATCTATAATCTGAAAGACAGGGGAACAATAGCAGCAGGAAATAAAGCAGACCTGGTACTCATTGAAAAAGAGGGAGAAAAATTGAAAATAAAGCAGACTTACAAGGACGGAATTCCATATTAGAAACCTGATAGCCGACTAACCTGATGACCACTTTAGATTACATTGTCCTGTTCGGATATTTTATTTCCATAACTACTTTCGGCCTCTGGATTGCCCGTCGCACGCGGACGAGCGATGCATATTTCAGGGGTGAAAGAAAATTCAAATGGTACATAATGATCGGGCAGGCATTCGGAGTAGGCACGCATGCCGAGGCACCTGTTGCCCAGACCGGTGCCGTGTTCGGCCAGGGGTTCGCAACAATCTGGTATCAATGGAAGAACATGCTCATCACACCTTTTTACTGGCTTATAGCTCCTTTTTACAGGCGAAGTGAAAGAACAACCGTGGGAGAGATCATCGAGGACCGTTATGGCAGCCGCATGGGGCTTGTCTATTCAATTTTCGCTATCTGTTTCTTTATGTTCAACATGGGCGTAATGCTGCAGGGTGCTGCAAAGGTGATCTCAGTTGCATCGGGAAATCTTATTTCGCCGACAATGGTGGTGCTTTTCATGACGGCGGCTTTTATTATCTACAGCTTCGCAGGGGGATTGATTACAGCAGCATACACAGACTTTATCCAGGCCTTCCTCATTATCCTACTCTCGATAATGCTCATCCCGTTCGGTTTGAAGGCTGTTGACGGTTTTGCAGGAATGAAGGCTGTTTTACCTGAGCATTTCTTCGATGTCTTCAACAGCGCCAGCGGGATCGACGGTTTTACCATAGCCATGCTCGCTGTCAATGGCATTGTGGGAATTACAGCCCAGCCTCATATGGTCTCGATGTGTGCGACAGGAAACACCGAACGGGCAGGCAGGATCGGGCAGACATTTGGCTCGATGGTAAAAAGACTGGTGACGATAGGATGGGCCCTTACCGGGCTTATCGTCGCGGCTCTTGTGATTAAGAACGGAGTTACACTTAAGGACCCCGAGATGGCATTCGGTTATGCCTGCAACGAGCTTCTGGGACCCGGGCTTGTCGGTCTCATGCTCGCAGCCATCGTTGCCGCAAATATGGCTGCATGTTCCAACTTCATGGTAAACACGGGAGCCCTTTTCACAAAGAATTTCTACAAAAAATATATCAACCCCCATGCTGCGGATAAAAGCCTTCTTTGGATGGGAAGGTATTCAGGACTGGGACTTGCAGCTGTTGGAGTGATGTTTGCATTGAGCATCAAAAATGTGCTGAATGCTTTTCTATTCACTGAGACTCTGGCTGCGTTCATGGGTATAATGTTCCTGGGCGGCATAATCTGGAAACGCGCTAACAGGTACGGGGCCGGCGCAGCTGTTTTTGTTTCCTTCACCGTTTATTACATTGCCAATTACTCTGTGGCCGGACATCTGATGCTCGTTTACAAATGGCTGCCGGCGCCTTTTGGTATTGCAATGCTCTCAGGATTTTTGGTTTTCTGGCTTGTAAGCATTCTAACCACCCCGGAAGCAAAAGAGAAAACAGAAGCTTTCTTCGATAATATGAGGAGAAAATCAGATGCACATGAACCCGGACCTGACGGGAAAAAACCTCTGGCTTCACTCACAGGTGATGATCTGTTGCTTCTCGACCTTCCCGGCTGGATGCACAGGGAAAGATGGAAGAACTTCTTCAAACGTTACCGTGAGGATATTTCGGGTTTCCTTCTCAGCTGGATTTTTGTAGGCGCGCTGATATTCCTGGCATGGGGAATATTGCAGATAAACTAACCCATTATTGCTTTCATAACCCGCTCCACCATCCTGTCGCACCAGATAAGGTTGAATTCGAAGATCTCTTCCGGGGCATAGGTCTTTTCGACTTCTTTCCGGAGCATTGCCTTGGCACGGCTTAACCTTGCCCTTACATTTGTCTCACTGATATTCAATGCTTCTGCTGTTTCCGAGACGTTTAACCCGGAAATCTCTCGGAGCGAAAATACCATCCTGTATTCCATAGGCACTTTTTCAAGTGCTTTCTCGATGACAGATCCAAGTTCCCTGTTCATAACGATCATGTTTGTTTCTGTGTTTTTGCTCGTGTACATTGGTACGGAACTTTCAGCAATGACGTCTGCTTTCTCATATAAGTATCCTGATTTATGCCGCCTTGCATAGCAATTGCCGATCATGATTTTTACCAGCCATGTCCTGAATGCTGACCGGCCCTGGAATTTATCAAGACCGGCATAAGCATTAAGGAAAGTTTCCTGCATCAGGTCCTCGGTGTCTTCATGCCCAAACCCGTAGGACCTGCCAATCTTATACAAGACCGGATTGTTGCGCCTGATCAGGATCTCGAAATATGCGGTATTGCCATCGAGTATTCCCTTAATAATTTCCATCTCGGGGCGTGTTTCAACATTCAAAGTTTCTTTCATATCATTATTTATTCATGAGCAATCCTTGCAAATCTGGCCAATGCAAATGCTGAAATCGCCATAACCAGGTCTCTTACGGCCACATCAAGATACATACCACCTGCAATAAGTGTAAGGGCTATGCCTGCAATCCAGGCCGCTACAATCAATCCTCCGACAGAAGGTCTCAGGAATACAAGCGCCCCCGCAATTATTTCAATTACACCGACGATTTTCATGAAGACTGCGGCTGAAAAAGGCAGAATGGTTGCCAGCGAAGGATTGAGATATTTCTCCCAGTCTGTGAGAATGTTTGTAAACTTATCCAGTCCTGCCACAATTGGGACAATGATAAATGTGATTCTCAACAGGTTGTAAACCGAACCTATGCCCTGAAGATTCAATACTTTTGTTTCCATTTTACTTTTGATTTTAAATTAATAATGTCCGCTTTTCAGAATATTAGAGCTGACGGAGAATGGAAACATTACAGGAAGTAACATTTTTTTTTACTGAAAGTTCTTTTAAAGGGGAAGATCCTGGCCAGGTTCCGGGTGCGCGGTTGCCAGGTTATTTTTTGCCGTATCTGAAAGCAAGCATCATCATAATAAACAGAACAGACAACAAGCCACCTGTAAGAAATTCATTGCCTTTGAGGTACGTTCCTGTTATTCCCGCAAGTGAATAGCCTAATGCCCACCAGACATGAGTCCAGGCAAAATGGCTGCCATAAGCTTTCCCCTGGCTCTCCTTGCTGATGTTTTCGGCAATCAGAATCTGTGATGGCATTTCGGCGTAACTGATGCCTGATCCGGCTACAATCCATAATGCCATGAGTACGCTGAAGGGAACAAAATTTGCAAGTGATACCGAAACTCCAAGCATGAGCGCCCCTGTGATCAGCAAACCGGTTTTATTGCGCGACCTGTCTATTGTGCTGGATGTAAAGGCGGCAATTGTTGCACCTGCTCCGAACGCAGCCATGATTAAACCATATTCGTCATCTCCCAGGTTCATATCACCTTTGATGTGCCCGATTGTATTTACCAGGACCTGTGCGCCGGCAAGGGCGGAGGAAAGCTCCACGAAGAGTGCAAATCTCACCGGTTTGTTGCCAAAGACCAGCTTCGTGCCCGTTTTCATATCGTTCCAGGCAGAGGAAAGGTTAAGCGAAAATTTTGCCGGGATGTCCCTGACAGGACTTATGGGGATAAAAGATATTAATATTGAAGAGACTATAAATGTCAATGCATCGGCGAAGAAGATCTGTCTGGATCCCCACACCACCGCAATTACGCCTGCCAGCCCGGGACCCAGTATGCCGAGAATCTGCCAGGTTGCATTTGAAAGCGCTATTGCATTGCCGTAATTTTCCTTCCTGGAGATGAGCTGCGGAATGCACGCCTTGTAGGCTGGTGAAAAAAAAGCATTGAATATGTTGAGCATGAAGATCAGCAAATACAGCTGCCATGTTGTTGTCACGAAAGCAAGTGAGACGACAATGATCATTCTGAACGTGTTCGTAATGATCATAATCTTTTTTCTGTTGATGTTATCAGCAATTATTCCCGCAATAGAGCCGAAGATTATAAAAGCAGTTACTCTCAGTGTCAGCGCTGTGGCAAGAATTTTTGATGATCCGCTTCCGCCGAATTCATAAGCCAGAAGAGCTATGCCCACCCATGTTAATGAATCTCCGAGCAGGCTTATGCCCTGGGCAAGATAAAGTCTTGCAAAGTGCTTCTCCTTAAGGGTTTTAAATGGATCGAATATGCTCATAATCGCCCGGTCAACCGGTAAATTTTCTGCCTGGTCCAGGCAGGATCAGATCAAAAGCTGAATTTAAGGAAAAAAGCTCTTGACAAAGCACGGCTCTTTAAGGGTTTACTTTCCGGCCCTTCTGACAGGAGTTATTTCGATCTCATTATCGCAATGAGGGCAGTAATAAATTTCACAACCTGTGCAGGCAAAGCAGTTTGAACATTGCCTGTACTCCGACGAACGATCGAAAATAAGACCGCAGATCCCACAGGTGATATCTTCCTTGTTTATGATCGAATCCATGGGCGGCGAATGTATAAATTTTTTTTTGTTCATTATATGTTATATGATTTTTGCATGTTATTCAGCCAATCCGGCAAACTATCATATTAATTATCATTCCTTTAAATATCAAAAATTATTGCTATTTTCGCGGCAATTTACTACTGTGGCCTAATGACCAGAAGGGGAGAATCCGGACAAGGACAAACCAGGGCGCTTAAAGCAAGGATCAGTGAACTCGAGAAAGAATTAAGCTCGCTGAAGAATTCAGGTGAAAGTATAAAGAAGGATGGCGCTGTTATAAAAAGCGACAATTCCGATCTCTCAGCTTTGCTCGACATCACTGTGAATCTCCTTGAAACCACGGAAAAAAGGACAGCGCTCCGGAAGATAATTGAAGGCGCCATCCAGCTCCTGGGCCTAGATACGGGTGCTCTTTACAGTCTTGAAGGTGACGAATTGCGCATTGAAACAACAATCCCGCCTCTTTCCGATGATTACCCTGATGAATTCAGAAGAGCGAAACTGCAGAATCATCCTCACATAATGAAAGCTGTCAGAACAAAATCATCCGTTCTTATCAGCGATATTTGTACTGAAAAGCTTTCCAGGGAGGAACAGATTATCGTGAGCACCCGGAATATGTGTTCCATGCTCTATATGCCCCTGCTCGTGATGCAGAGGGTAATAGGGGTTGTTATACTTGGGACATCGGGTAGAAAATATACTTTCAGGAAAAGGGAGATAGACCTTTGCCGGACTCTCTCGAACATAGGATCATTATCACTTGAAAATGCGGTGCTGTTCGAACGGCTGAGTCTGCTCAGCATGGCTGTTGAGCAGACCCCGGTCAGTATTGTAGTTACGGATCAGAATGGCACAATCGAATATGTAAATCCGAAATTCTCACTGACAACAGGGTTTTCCAGGGAAGAAGCCATTGGCCACAACCCAAGAATCCTGAAATCGGGTTATCATACTCCAGCGTTTTATCAAGCTGTATGGGAAAACCTAAAGTCGGGCCATGAATGGTTCGGTGAGATGAAGAATAAGAAGAAGAATGGTGAATTTTTTTGGGAAAACGTCATTATCTCGCCAATGAAGGATGAAAAAGGGAATATTTCTCATTTCGTCAGTGTGAAGGAAGATATAACGGAAAAAAAAGCCATGCTTGAGAATCTCATTTCTGCAAAAGAAAGAGCAGAGGAGAGCGATCACCTGAAAACAGCTTTCCTGCATAACATTTCTCATGAGATTCGCACTCCCCTGAATGCAATTGTCGGATTCTCCACATTTCTGAACGATCCCGACCTGCCCGCCGAAAAGCGACAATTATACTCCGATATCATAATATCGAGCAACGATCAGCTGCTTTATATTATCGACAGTATAATGAAAATTTCGCATCTCGAAACCGGCCAGGTAACTCTCAACAGATCCAGGACATTCATCTGCAAACTCACCAATACTCTCTTTAACCAGTTCCAGCCTGTGGCGGCGAACAAGAAAATCAGCTTCACCCTCGACAACGGTAATATAGGTGAGGAGCTGGCAATTGTTACGGATGAGGGCAAGCTTAAACAGATACTATCAAACCTCCTGGACAACGCATTTAAGTTCACCGAATCAGGAAATGTTGCAATTAGGGGCCATAAAGATGAGAAGTTCATAAAATTCGACATTGCAGATACCGGAATCGGAATATCGCAGGATGAGCATGAAAAAATTTTCGAAAGATTTTACCAGGTCAGAAAAATGGGCACCCAGGTATATAGCGGCACAGGTATAGGGCTGTCAATATGTTCAGGCTATGCTTCACTTTTAGGAGGAACGCTTAAAGTTGAATCTGCACCGGGGACCGGATCGGTCTTCACGCTTACCCTTCCTCTAAACAGTAATTGATGTTTTCTTCCGACAGGAAGATTTCTTCCAAATCAAGAAAACAAATAACTTTTAGAGGATGATTTTTCCTTATCTTTAAAAGAAAGATTGTGAATCTCATGCTCCCGTGAAAGGACACCGGGTCAATGCATTCAGATTCTTTAACCTTTTAAAAACTCTGGCATGCTAAGGAAATTAAAAATAGGCAACCGCCTTATTCTCGGATATGCAGTATTGCTGTCTCTTTCCGTAATTACCAGTTTTATTGCGATTGTTGAGATTAACAATATCTGGAATGATACAAAAAACCTTTATGAACGTCCTTATACGGCAACAAATTATATCAAGGAAATAAAGATCAATGCGCTCAATATCAGGCGATACATGCTTGATATTGTATTTCTGAAAGATGTCACCGAAATCGAACATTTGCACAACCTGATAAACAGTGAAGAAGGGCTTGCCATTGAGAACTTCAGGAAACTTCAGCTAATCTATGATGGTGAAAATATCGGTCTTCAGGAGTCTTTTACTTATTTCGTCGACTGGAAATCTTTACGGGATGATGTGATTGCTCTTGCCATAGACGGAGAAGCTGCAGAATCGACTGAACTTATTATAACAAGGAACCGGAACTATGTAAACGAGCTATTCAATAAGATGCAGATCCCAATCGATAATATCGAGAGGATGGCCAATGATTTTTACAAAAGTGCGGGAATGACAAAAGATAAGATTCTGATTTCATTATCTGTCATTGTTGTTGCAGCCCTTGCTCTCAGTATTGTTTTTGCTTACCTGATCACAAGAAGCATATCCATGCCTCTCAGGGAAATAGTTAACAGTATCAGGCAGATTGCAAAAGGAAACCTTAATAACAAAAAGCTTCCTGAAGAACAGGATGAAATTGGCGAGTTGTCTTCATCGTTCAACCTTATGCAGGACGACCTGATGCATAAGGCTCAAATAGCGCGGCGTATTGCACAGGGAGATTTTTCGGCACGTGTAAGGATAAGCGGCGAGAATGATGTGGTTGCCGAATCAATTAACATGATCGCCAATAATTTCGACCAGGTTGTAAAACAGGCGAGGAAAGTTGCAGATGGTGATTTCAGGACAGAAATCACCGGCATGTCCGGTACAAACCCTCTTACAATCGTAATAACCAGGATGCTCGAAAGCCTGAGGGAAGTTGTGGCAAAAGCCCGTAAGATAAGCCAGGGCGATTTCTCGGGTGAGATCATCCCGAAATCTGAATCAGACGAGCTGGCTATAGCATTGAACAGGATGACTTCAACCCTGCGTTCGGCAACCGAGGAAAACGCACGGCAGTCGCGACTTAAGACAGCCCAGAACGAACTTAACGAACAGATGCGGGGCGACCTCAATACAGAAGCACTGGCAAGGAACATTATCTCTTATGTGGCAAAAAATACCCGCTCTCAGCTTGGCGCCATTTATCTCTGGTCCGACGACACCAAGGGATATCAGCTCACGGCAAGCTATGCCTACACCTCCAGGAAAGGACTGAGCACCTTCTACAAGGATGGGGAAAGCCTGATCGGTCAGGCTGCTCTCGAAAAGCAGATGATAAGCTTCAGCGAGCTGCCCGACAATTACGTCCGGATCACTTCAGGTATTGGCGATACCGTGCCGAAGAATGTAATAATTGCACCATTTATATATGAGAACAGAACACTGGGCGTTATAGAGCTTGGATCGGTGTCTCAGTTCAGCGATGAAGCAGTCGAGTTCCTGCGACTGGTGCTCGAGAACATCGCAGTATCAGTTATGTCTGCAGGGAGCCGCACAAGAATGGCCAGGTTGCTTGAGGTAACCAGGGCACAGGCCGAAGAACTCCAGGTGCAGCAGGAAGAACTGAGGCAGACAAATGAAGAGCTTGAATCGCAGACAAGCGCCCTGAAAAAATCTGAGGAAAGCCTTCAGTCCCAGCAGGAAGAGCTCAGGGTGACAAACGAAGAGCTTGAGGATAAGACAAAGCGGCTTGAAGAGCACAAGGAGTGGATGGAGAAGCAGAACCTTAATCTCGAGAAGGCCCGTCAGGAAGTTGAGAAAAAAGCGCGCGAGCTTGAAGTAACAAACAGGTACAAGTCGGAATTCCTGGCAAACATGAGCCATGAGCTCCGCACCCCTCTTAACAGCCTCCTGCTTCTGTCCCAGTCCCTCAAGGAAAACAGGGGAGGAAACCTTTCGGAAAAGCAGGTTGAATCGGCACGGATTATTTACAACAGCGGTAATGACCTTCTGAACCTTATCAACGATATACTCGACCTCTCAAGGATAGAATCAGGAAAGATGAGCCTTAACATTACAAGCATTCCGGTTAAGAGCATTGAATCCTCGATAAGGGATTATTTTGGACATGTTATAAAAGATAAGGGACTCGAACTGACCATTTCCACAGAGAATGATGTGCCTGAAACTATAAACAGCGATGAGATAAGACTCAACCAGGTAATCAGGAACATATTGTCGAATGCAATCAAATTCACCGAAAAAGGAGCCATTCAGGTCCGTATCTTCTGCCCGGACTTTCAAAAGGAAGGAATGGAAAGACTTATCGCTTTTTCAATAAAGGACACAGGAATCGGCATACCGGCTGACAGGCAGCAGGACATTTTCGAGGCTTTCCAGCAGCTCGACGGCAGCATCTCAAGAAAATACTCAGGATCGGGCTTGGGATTGTCCATAACCCGCGAACTTATCAAATTGCTGGGCGGCAAAATTGAGCTGGTCAGCGAACCGGGTAAGGGATCGGAGTTTACGGTTATTCTTCCCGTGGAGCTGAAGGAACAGGTTCAGGAAAAAATTCCGGAACAAAAGGCTGCAGAGTTTGTGCCGGAAAAAATTGTACGGACAGCACACAAGGAAGGTAAAAGCGCAACAATTAAGCCGGCAATGCCAATTTCTGACGACAGGGATAAGATCGGTAACGGAGCAGATGCCATTCTCATAATAGAAGATGACGAGAAATTTGCAGGCCTTCTTGGCGATATTTGCAGGGAAAAAGGATTCATGTGCCTTATCAGCCAGACGGGTGAGGAAGGTCTTGAACTCAGCCGGCAGTACAGGATCAAAGGAATAATACTCGATATTAATCTGCCGGGTATTGACGGCTGGGATGTTCTGGAAAATCTCAAAAACTCGTCTGAAACAAGGCATATACCAGTTCATATAATTTCCGGCTTCCAGGAAACTATTGAGGCCTTCAATAAAGGCGCAATCGGATACCTCACCAAGCCGGTGACCAAAGAAAAGATCGAGGCGGCACTGGATCAGATGCAGCAATTCATGTCGGGGAAGATCAGGAACCTGCTGATAACAGAAGATGACAAAAACCTGAGAATGAGCATCAGGACCCTTCTCGAAGCACGCGATATCTCCATTGCGGAGGCTACCACCGCCCGGGAAGCAATAAAGCAGATCTCTTCTGGTAATTTCGACTGCATAGTACTCGACCTTGGCCTTCCTGATATGAGCGGGTTTGAAATGCTGAGGATTTTAAAGGAAAAGAACATCAGGGTGCCTCCCGTTGTTGTATATACAGGGAAAGAACTGACCAGGGAAGAGAACGCAGAATTGCAGCAGTATACTCAGAATATAATCATAAAAGGAGTAAAGTCGGATGAGCGGCTACTTGATGAAACGGCTCTGTTCCTCCATCGTGTCGTAAAGGATATGCCCGACCGCCAGAAAAAGATTCTGGTTAATCTCTATGACAAGGAGGAGATGTTCAGAAACAAAAAGATCCTTATCGTGGATGATGACATGCGGAACGTTTTCGCAATAACCGGAGTGCTTGAAGCAGGGCATATGAATGTGCTTTCAGCTCCCGACGGTAAAAAAGCTCTCGATATACTTGAAAAAAATCCCGATACCGATCTCGTGCTTATGGATATAATGATGCCGCACATGGATGGATATGAAACTGTCAGACAGATAAGGAAAAGCAAGAAACTTAAATCCATACCTGTTATAATGCTAACGGCAAAAGCTATGAAGGAAGATCGCGAAAAATCACTTGCTGCTGGTGCCAACGATTATCTTTCAAAACCGGTTGATGTTGAAAAATTACTAAATCTGATGCGAATCTGGCTATATCAGTAATGGTTATGAATTTTAAAAGTAAAATTTTGGTTGTTGACGACAGGCCTGAGAATATTGCAGTACTCAGGACGCTCCTGGATGATTTTGATGTGCAGATAATGAGCTCTTCTTCCGGCAATGAGGCACTGGCACTTACACTCGAGAACGATTTTGCTCTTGCACTCATAGATGTCCAGATGCCCGAAATGGATGGTTATGAAACCGTGAGGCTGATGCGAAAGGTTGAAAAAACAAGGTTTCTGCCGGTGATTTTTGTTTCGGCAATCTATTCCGAGGATCATTACCAGGTGCAGGGAATAGAAGCAGGGGCGGTTGATTTTATCACCAAACCATATAATTCAAGTGTTCTTCTCGGAAAAGTGAAGGTGTTCCTCGATCTTTACAACCAGAGGAAAATGCTGGAGATCGAAATAGAAAATCGTAAAAAGATAGAAGCAGAACTCCGTGAAGCAAAAAGGAAGGCTGAAGAATCGGACAAGCTGAAGTCGGCATTTCTTGCAAATATGAGTCATGAGATCAGAACACCTTTAACCACCATAGTAGGGATGGGAAGCCTTCTTGCATCGAAGGATTATCCTCCTTCCAAAAAGAAGGAGATAGCAGGCTTCATCGAATCCAGCAGCAGCGGGTTGATCACCGTTATCAACGACATACTCGATCTTTCCAAAATTGAAGCAGGTGTTCTTAAGGTAACCAAAGAGCCTGTCAATGTCAGGAGCTTGCTTGAAAACCTTTACAGCACTTTCATTTCAAATCTTAAGATGAATGAAAAGGATAATATTGAGCTCAGGCTTGTCATCCCCGAAGGAAAGGACATTTTTCCTGTTACCGACGAGACACGGCTGAGGCAGATTCTTTCCAACTTCCTGGAAAACGCCATTAAATTCACGACCGAAGGATTCATAGAGTTTGGTTATATCTCAAATAATGGTTCAGTATCTTTCTATGTGAAGGATACGGGCGACGGCATACCAGGCGACAAGCTCGATTCAATCTTCGAAAGATTCCATAAAGTAAACGAGATATCCAGGGGAACCGGTCTTGGTCTCTCCATAGCAAGAAGGCTTGCCGAGCTACTCGGCGGCAATATTAGTGTAAAATCAGAGCCTGGGAAAGGCTCAATATTCAGTTTCACCATGCCCTATATAAATGGCAGCCCTGATGGGCAGCGAACAGGTAGACCGGAAAATACACCTTTTCCGTATGACTGGTCAGGCAAATCAATACTGATTGCAGAGGACGAATACCCGGTATTCTTCCTCCTGGAGAATTTGCTCGAACCGACAAAGATCACGATCCAATGGGCCAAAAGCGGACAGGAAGCCATCGATATCTTTACCGCAAACAGGGGATATGATGCGATATTACTCGACATAAGGATGCCCGGGCTCGACGGAATCGAGACTTTCAGAGAGCTGCGCAAGATAGACACAAAAGTGCCAGTCATTGCCCAAACCGCCTTTACGATGAGCGACGAAAAGGAGGAGCTCATGAATATGGGCTTCAACGGATTCATCGCAAAACCTTTTGTTAAACAGGACATTCTCGGGCTTATCGACAGCCTGATACTTTGATCAGAATGAACAGCGGAAATCCCGAGGAGGAGAATACACTTAACCAGGATATTGAGATCCGACTCCTGCTTGAAGCAGTTTATGAAAAATATGGATACGACTTCCGAAGCTATTCAGGCGCTTATCTTAAGAGAAGGCTTACCAGCCGCTTGCGGAGAAGCAACTTTGCATCAATCTCGGAGATGACGCATCGCATGCTTTATGACCAGGAGTTTTTCCGCACCCTCCTGCTCGACATCTCACTGAATGTCACTGAAATGTTCCGCGATCCGAGATTCTTTGTCGCCATAAGGGAGAACGTAATTCCCATGCTTCAAACTTATCCTTTCCTGAAAATCTGGCATGCAGGATGTTCGAGTGGGGAGGAGGTTTATTCCATGACCATTCTTCTGAAGGAGGAGGGACTCCTCGACAGATGCCTGATATATGCGACTGATTTTAACCAGGCTGTAGTGCAGAGAGCCTCCGAGGCAATATACCCCCTTGAAAAAATGAAGCAGTATGCCGATAACTATTATAAGTCGGGCGGTAAAAATCATTTCTCCGAATATTATACTGCAAAATACGATTCAGCGATATTTGATCAGTCACTGAAGAAAAATATTGTCTTTTCCGATCATAACCTGGTGTCGGATGGAGTCTTCGGCGAGATGAACATGATTGTCTGCCGTAATGTGCTGATTTACTTCAACAGGGAGCTGCAGAACCGGGTTTTCACCCTGTTGTACAAAAGCCTTCTTCCGGGTGGATTACTCTGTCTGGGTACAAAGGAAACTATGATGTTCTCGGGGTACAACAATAAATACACCCAGTTGCATAAACTGAATATTTTCAGGAAGCAATATGCTGCAGAAGAATAATTCAGGAAAAGGCCCGGGCCGGATCAATGGTGTTGCAATTGGCACCTCTGCAGGGGGGATTGAAGCACTTGGAAAGCTGCTTCCCTGTATTCCGAAAGGATGCGAAAAAGTTTTTCTGATAGTTCAGCATATATTACCCGAATCAGATTCCACATTTGTGAGACTGATCAGCGAGAAGTGCAACATTAAAGTGTGCGAGGCCTTCAATACCGAGGAGATAATCCCCGGTACCATCTATTTTGCACCACCGGATTATCATTTGCAGGTGGAAAGGAATTTCACGTTGAGTCTTGGCGTTGACGAAAAAGTCAATTATTCACGCCCTTCGATTGACATCCTTTTCGAAACCGCCGCCGAGACCTTCAGGCAGAACCTGACAGGCATCCTGCTTACAGGGGTGAACCGCGATGGCAGCGCGGGACTGAAACGGATAAAGGAGCTCGGCGGAAAAACCATAGTGCAGTCGCCGGACGATGCGGATTTTTCAGAGATGCCACTTTCAGCAATAAAGCTCTTTAAACCCGATCAGGTACTGACACTTGATGATATTGCAGCCTTCCTGAGAAGTTGCTGAATCTGATATGGAGTAAGCAATTCATAACTAATAAGATAACAGCTTTAGCCTGACGGTTATGCGCCGGAAAGAAGGATTTGGCTTCCTGATCCAGCCCTATTTTATTTACTAAAATCTAAAAATTAATTTAGAATTAATTTACCACTGGTTATTATGCATTTATTTTGATCTATCGATAAGTTAGGCTTAGGGTTTGTAAATATGATTAACCCGGATTCAGTCAGGTCCGGGTTTTTCTATTTAAATTATTCGCATCAGTCGTAATTCTTTGAAGGTCATCCTACAGCTACCAAGCGGAGTGAAGGAATTTAACGACTGTTCACACATTAAATATTGTAAGGGATGATAATCGAATAATTTGATTTGTTTAATAAACATTTAACCTTAAAAATGAGTTTCTTTGTTGAACAACGCCGTGTTAAAATAAATCATTATGAAAAAGATTAAAGGGATCATTATAATGTCAATGGCTTTTGCCTTGCTTTTCTTTTTTCAGCTGAATCAGGCCCAGACCCCTGAGTGCGATAAGCCTGTGGAAGCCGGCCTGTACGATATGGGCAAGATGTGGACATTCGATTATCCGCCTGTTGAATACTTCAAGGCTACTTATAATTTCAACCCCGATCAGAAATGGTTCGAAGAAGCCCGTCTTTCTAGCCTTAGATTTGCAGATTATTGCTCTGCATCATTCGTGTCGGGCGAGGGATTGGTTATGACAAACCATCATTGTGCCAGGGAATCAGGTGTTGCAGCACAACGCAAAGGTGAGAATGTGCTGGAGAATGGTTTTTATGCAGCCAGGCAGGGAGATGAAAGAAAAGTTGAAGGCCTGTTTGTAGACCAGCTTGTAATGATTGAAGACATTACCGACATGGTTACGAAAGCCATTTCGCAGGTAAGTAATGACATGGCGCGGATGTCTGCCGTTCAGATGGCTCTTTCCGCAGTAAAGGCAGAATACTCTAAAAGAGATGAGTGGAAAGGACTTGAGCTCGAAACTGTAAGGTTTTATAATGGCGGCAAATACTCCCTGTACGGTTTTAAACGCTATAAAGATGTCAGGCTTGTGTTCATGCCCGAAGAGCAGATGGCATATTTCGGCGGTGACTATGATAACTTCACCTATCCCAGGTATGACCTTGACTGCAGTTTTTTCCGCGTCTACGATGAAGGTAAGCCGCTGAAGACTGAACATTTTTTCAAATATAATGTAAATGGCGCCTCAGAGGGCGATGCTGTTTTCGTTATCGGCAACCCTGGGAGCACCTCCCGAATGTCGACCCCTTCTGATCTTGAATTTTACCGTGATAAGCAGCTGCCTTTCACTATAGATATACTGAGCAATGTCTCGGAAATGTACAAGGAATATAACAAGGAAGCAAAAAGCGACAGTCTCGAAAATCTGATTTTCTCTCTGGAGAATTCGCTGAAAGTTTACAGGGGCGAGCTCGAGGGACTAAAAGATCCCTGCACAATAGCAAGGAAAGCAGCATTTCACGAAAAGTTCCGCAATGATGTGATGAAAAATACTTCACTTGTCCGGGATACTGCAGTATGGAATGAAATAGCGATGGCAAACGCAGTACGCAAAAATGTTTTTGATGAAGTCAGCATAATGAATGCCGGCAGCAGCTTTGTAACGGGGCAGCTGATGCAATATGCTCTCGGGGCAGTAAATCTTGCAGCAGAGTATCCCGATACGGCAGGATCAGGTGAAATAAAGGCTGTTCTTTCGGCACCATCAGATCCCGAAGAACTTACCACTGAACCAAAACTGCTGGGCATGTATCTCAAGGAAGCAAATGACAAGCTCGGACCTGACCATCCTTTTGTAGCTGCTGCGCTTAAGGGCAAAACTCCCGAAGATGCTGCTGCTGATATAATCTCACATACAAAGATGGCTGATCAGGAGTTTCGCACGAGCCTCCTGAGAATGGATTCGGCAGCGATCTGGAATGTTAACGATCCCCTCATCGATCTTGCACGGATAGCTTACACAAGGGGCAATCAGCTTGCCATGGTCTACCAGGGTAATGAGGCCAGGTTAAGCGCGAGCAGGGCAAGGCTGGGTGAGATGCTTTTTCAGATCTACGGTACACAGATCCCGCCTGATGCGACCTTCAGCCTGCGCATAAACGACGGCATTGTGAAAGGATATGATTATAATGGTACAATCGCTCCCGTGAATACAACATTCTTCGGACTTTATGACCGTTACTACTCATTCAAGAAGGAGTTTCCGTTTAATCTTCCTTCAAGATGGGAGAAACCGCCTGTTAAAATCATGGACACTCCGCTTGATTTCATCACTACAAATGATATCATCGGCGGCAACTCAGGCAGTCCCATGATCAATAAAAATCTCGAGATTGTGGGTCTTGCTTTCGATGGAAATATTGAAAGCCTGCTTGGAAGCTATATTTTTCTTCCGGAAGAGAACCGTGCCATCGGCGTTCATTCCGCAGGGATCATAACCGCCCTCAGGCATGTCTATAAAGCAAAAAGGCTTGTAACGGAGCTGGAGGGAAACTAGGAGCGCATTTATTTTCAAGAACTTACACAGATTTACACAGAGCACATTCCATTATTGTCTCTGTGTAACTATTTACTTCCATGCCTGCGCCGATGCTTCGGCATGCAGGTCCGAAACTCTGCAACTGATTATGGTTTTCTGACAAGTCGAATGATAAGGGTTACGATTGCCAGCAGCCAGCCGGCAGGATATGGGATAATCAGCAATCCCCACCACCATGAGATTGAAGAATTCCCGCCAAAGCCGCCAAGCGAGGATAAATAGAAAAGAAAGGAAACCCCGACGATGATCATAATGGATGAGACAAGAAATACTTTCCTGTGGGGATCAACCTTCATGTACGTTGAAAAGGCCAGGAGGATGCTTCCAAGCGAGATCAGTATTGATCCTTCCAGTGGATCGATTACTCCGATTATTAGGGCGACAACTCCAAAAAGATAAGCAATCCTGATCCAGTTCACTTTTGCTGTCATTGCACTATTTTCGGGAAAGATAGGAAAAAGTGACGAATGTGACCAGGTTGAACCAAAACGAATGCCGCACGAAGCCGATTAGCTGGAATGAAGTACGAGCTTCTGAAGAGATGATTCCTCATCATTCAACAATACTTAATCTGCTGGTGTTTAACTTACAGAGTTGATTATTAAAGCCGTTATTATGAATTTATCACTGAAGGTCGAAAGTGTTGATGCCCGTGAGATGAATCGCGAAAGATTCAGGAAAGAGTACGTGTCAAAAGCAAAGCCACTGATCCTGAATGGATTTGCTGATCTATTTCCTGCCGGGAGAAAGTGGACATTCGATTATCTCGATCAAAAAATTGGCGATCATATAGTTGGAATTATAGATAATTCGGTAAAAAAGAACACTGCCGTTACCGCTCCCGACCTTAAAATGAAATTCTCCGAATTCTCTGCCATCATACGCCGCGACGAAGAGACACCGTACAGGATATTCCTTTTCAATATGTTCAGGGAATGTCCCGAAATGAGGATGGATTTTCCAACACCGGCCCTTGTGAAAGGAGTTTTGGGAAACCTTGGACTCACTTTTTTTGGCGGCAGGAACACGACTGTTCGCTTCCATTTCGATATTGACTGCTCAGGTGTGCTGATGACCCAGCTCATCGGCCGCAAAAGAGTCATCCTCATTCCTCCGGCGTATGATAAACTGCTCTATAAGATTCCTTTTGCTTCATTTTCCCTTGTCGACCTTGAAAAACCTGATTATGACAAATTCCCCGGGCTTCAATATGTTGAAGGTCATGATTTCATACTTCAGCCCGGTGATGCATTGTTCATGCCTTCGCGCTACTGGCATTTCAACACATACCTTGAGGGAGGGATGGCAATATCATACCGCATCCTTGCAAGCAGCCCTGCTGATGTTTATAACGGAATTATGAACACAACCCTTCGCCTGCTCTTCGATAAATCGATGAATAGCCTGATGGGGGAGAGATGGATGGAGAAGAAAAAAGTGACTGCGGTAAGGAACGCACTCAATGCCATGAAAAAACTACAGCCGGTGACTGACAAAGTATCGATGACAGTCTGAAGGATCAGTCAAAATTCACGTTTTCGAAATCGGTCAGGCCTAGCGCCTTCCGGCGATATAACCTCTGGTTTTGCCTGTCGTTTTCAAGTCCGCTTATCCTGCTCAACCCGAAATATGCGTAAGCTGCATACTGGTCACCGTAATTGCCGAATTCCGAAATTTTTTCAGCACCTTCTTGATATTCCTGTTCTGCCCTGCTCATATCTGAATATTTTTTTTCATAAAGGATGCCGGTAAGTATCATAATCTGCGACATGAAATAATCATTGTCTGTTTTTGACCCGGCAGACAGGATCAGCTTTTCAGCTTCATTATATTTGCCGGTGAGCAGAAGATCTTCAATGCAATTGATCCTGTATACAATGTTCAAGGGATAAACCCGGAATATCAGGGTGCTGAAATATGAAGCATTTATATAATCGTTTTCGAAATATTTATAGTTCGATGACAGGAAAGTTGAAGCTTCTGCCTTCATGAATATCGACTGTTTGAAAGCAAGTCGCAGTTCATACATGCCTTTCTCCTTATCACCTGCCGGGAAGACTGCCAACAATGGCTTATAACCGGGATGAGCTTCAGGATATGCTTCCCGGTAGTAATTGTAAAGACCTGTAAAAAATAAGAAATCAGGAAAAATCTCCGTAAATTCAAATGAACGCCTAAGGTACCTGTATGAGCTGCTTCCCAGGGAATATACCTTTGATGTTAGATCGTTTCCAGCATAAAATGCCAGAAGGCTTCCCCTGGCACACATGCTTGCAAGCAGGAACTCTGCCTCGTTTTCCGCATCGTAACTGTCGCATTTTTCAATGCAGAGGTGCATCTGTCGCTCAAAGTCTTTGCCCGGTGCTGATCCTGAAAGCAGAGGATAATTCTTCCAGTATATTTGCAATCCCTGAAGAAGGAATACAACAGGATGATCGGGATATTTTGTGCTGATCCTGCGGGTGCTCTCATCAGCTTCTGTGAAATTCATCCCATAAATCTGATCGACTGTTGTTTTTACAAGATTCAGGGTGGCCGTATCTTTCAGAACCTGTGCTTCCGGCTCAATTGCAGGGAAGAACAGGCAAAGAGAAAAGACCACACCCTTCACTGCTCTTAAGAATGATGTTGACATTTACCTTACTGTTGCACAATGATAACATGAAGAGTTACGATATGTTTTTCGGATAAAGGATAAATGCCCTCAACAGCCTGCCGGCGAAAGTCAAAGATGATCTCGCCAGGTCTTAACAATAATTCTCCTGCAACTGGCTGTAAAGACCCGAGATGAATTCAGGATCGGGAATGATTTCGTCTGAATTGATCTTTTCCCTCAGGTCGATAAGACTCTCCGATTGAACCGACGTCAGCAATCCCGTTACCTTGTATTGTTTCCTCAGGGAATCAATAAACTCAAGTTGAAGGCTGGAAAAATGGTTCCTGTTGTTTTCCAGGTAATTAAACAGCTGTTTGATCTCTTTATAATCCATAGTGTCAGGTTTTACGATTAATGCTTTAACAATATTCTAAAATAGGTCACTATTGGCTGATACATATTAATCTAAAATGAAGATAAGATTAAGGATGGATTAAGTTTTGCCGGTTTAAAAATGGGAACCCGAAGGCATAACCATATAATAACTTACACAGATGAGCACAGAGGACCACCGGGAGCCACATTAAGAACAACTCTGTGTAATTCTGTGACTTCTTTGTGAAGCTCTTTGTAACTTAAAGGTTTACCCATTTGATACAATGCAGATTTATGCTATTTTTGCCGGGTCAAATGAAGTTTTCAGAATTGAATCTCGGATCGCAGCTGCTCGAAGCCATTTCTTACATGGGTTTCGACGAGGCGACTCCTGTACAGGAACAGGTAATCCCGGTAGTGCTCCGGAACAAAGACCTTATTGCTGTTGCCCAGACCGGTACCGGTAAGACAGCCGCATTCGTTCTCCCGATCCTTAACAAGCTTGCGGGCAAGAAAGACCACAGCATCGACACACTTATAATTGTGCCGACTCGCGAGCTCGCTATCCAGATAGACCAGCAGATACAGGGATTCTCGTATTTCATCCCTGCACAATCTATAGCTGTTTATGGCGGTGGAAGCGGCACTGATTGGGATTCGGAAGTGCATGCCTTTAAACACGGAGCTGATATTATCATTGCAACACCGGGACGGTTGCTGAGCCACATCAGGATGGGTACGGTAAGCTTTAAGAAGCTCCGGCACCTGGTGCTCGATGAAGCTGACAGAATGCTCGACATGGGTTTCGTAGATGACATCAGGACAATCATTTCGAACCTGCCTGAAAATCGCCAGACATTGCTTTTCAGCGCAACAATGCCCCCGGCCATCCGAAGCCTGGCAAAAAAAGTACTGGCTGATCCGGTTGAGGTTTCACTCGCTGTGTCGACTCCGGCAGAAGGGATCGATCAGAAACTATACCTGGTAAACGAAAACCAGAAAGACGGTGTTCTGAAACATATCCTCAGCGAAAAAACCGATTACAGCAGTATTATCATTTTTTCCTCAACCAAGAGGAAGATCAGTGAAATAGTAAGAACACTGTCAAAAGGCGGCTTCCAGGCCAAGGGGATCTCCTCGGATTTTGAACAGGATAAACGCGAGGAGATACTGAGGGAATTCAGGGCAAGAAAGGTCCGTATCCTCGTGGCAACTGATGTAATGAGCCGTGGGATAGATATCAAGGATATCAATCTTATTGTAAACTACGATGTGCCCCGCAATGCGGAAGATTATGTCCACAGGATAGGAAGAACCGCAAGGGTAAGGGCTGTAGGTGAAGCTGTTATGCTTGTGACTCACCGGGAAACCGGGGCACTTAAAAAGATAGAGCAGCTCATAAAGATGTCAATCCCACGGATGCCCATACCGGAAAATGTTCTTAAGGAATCAGCTGAGCAACCCCGGAGGAGCGAATCTGAAAGGCAAAGAAAGTCAGGGTTCAGGGGAAGGTCAGAGAACAGGGGACCAAAAAAGGATGGGACAAAGAGAACCCCGGATTCAGGGAACCGTAAACCCAGGGACGCAAAATCCGGCAGGCCCAACTCCAGGACTCAAGGACCCAGGGGCTCAAAGGCTCACAGACCCAAAGATCCCAATCCACCCGGTCCGGCACAATAACTTTTCAGCTGTTCATGCCACTCATCGGGTTCGAACGTGAAAGGAAGGGTCTTTTCCCTGAATAAAAGATCAACAAGGTACCGGGGCTTTTTACCGGCAACAAACATTGATTTTGCGCATGATACGCAATAGACAATAACATCATCTACCGGCATCTCCGAACCTTTCTTTATCATCTGTGCCTTGACTTTTTCCACAGGGATCTCCCCATAAAATGTGTCGCCGCAACATGTGCCCTTCTCCCTTGTTTTTTCAGGCTCCACAATGGTTATGTTCATTTTTCTGATCAGTTTCCTTACTGCGGAATGCACTCTCTCCTGGTCCCTGGTGGGGCAGGCATCGATGATTGTCATTTTCCTTTTTCTGTAATCAGGCAATGGGAAGAAATCTGCTTCAGCCAGTAATTCCCATAAAGAGATTGTCGAGGTATCTGCATAATTCAGCCGGTATCGCTTATCGCAGCCCGGACAAATGTTTATTACATTATGAGGTTCATAGAATTCAGGGTCTTTGCGGCAACAGATTGTGAGCATATCCATTTTACCGACATAACCCTTCAGCATAGTATGAATTTTGTAAGCAAGTTCCGGTTTGTAAATCATTAATGCGCAACCCGGAGCAAATGTCATTTTCTTCATTATCCTTTTTTTTCGGCGGCCGGCAAGATAATACTTTTGGATTATCAAAACCATGAGGTTTGCGGCCCCTGGAACTGAAGAATTATTTTTTTGCGCCAGCCATCATTTCATCCCTTAATGGCCTGAACGGGAATCCGGCCTTCCATTCGGGGAAGTCATCATTCATGCTCAGATCGTAGCCGACTTCGAATATCACCTTTATGTCATCGGTCATACCTTTGAAATCCCATTTGTCCGGCTCGTAATTATCAGATGGTTTGTGATAATTTCCGCTTATCCATTTCTCCGATTCGGCAAGAGCCCATTCCTTTCCATGTTCAATATTGTCGACTCCCTTTGAAAGATATAGCGCGGGAACACCTTTCCTGGCAAACGGGAAATGATCTGAACGGAAATATCCGCCCTTTTCGGGCGTAGGATCAGGACTTGCATACCTGTTATATTTTTCGAGAACCTTTATCGTATAATCATCGAGCCCGGAATTTCCGAAACCTACAATAGTCATGTCTTTCGTGCTGCCGAAAATATTAAGCGCATCCATGTTGATAACTGCAACGGTTTTATCGAGCGGGAAAACAGGATTGCTTGCATAGTATTCACTGCCAAGCAATCCCTGTTCCTCGGCAGTGACCGACAGGAAAAGGATGGAACGCTTTTGTCTTTCAGGAAGTGAAGTGTATGCTTTGGCGATTTCAATCAGTGCTGCAACCCCTGTTGCATTGTCAACGGCACCATTCAGGATTGAGTCACCTTCAAAATCAGGATTAATGCCAAGATGGTCCCAGTGTGCGGTGTAAATTATATATTCATCTGCCCTGTCAGATCCTTTCCAGAGAGCAGCAACGTTATTTGATTTTACGTGCTCTACGGAGTTGCTGAACAGCAATGACGCCATTGTATTAAGCGGAACTGCCCTGAAACCTCTGGCAGCTGCTGATTGTACTGTTTTATCAAATTCCAGTCCGGCTGAAGCGAACAGCTGTTTTGCAGCATCGCCGGTTATCCATCCCTTGAAAAGAAGCGATGATCCGAGAAACTCATTGTCTTCCAGGTAGAACTGTGGTCCCGACCAGCTGTTCTGCACAACAGCCCAGGGGTATCCTGCAGCTCCTGTTTCATGAATTATGAGCGCTGCGGTGGCTCCCTGCCTGGCCGCCTCCTCGAACTTGTAGGTCCAGCGTCCGTAATATGTCATTGCCTTGCCTGTGAACAATGAAGTGTCGCCTGTGGCATAACCCGGATCATTCACAAGCATCACAACGGTCTTTCCTTTTACATCGAGGCCTTCATAATCGTTCCAGTTGTACTCGGGAGCAACAATGCCATAACCCACGAAGACCATTCCGGTATTATCGAACTTAATCTGATCATTCGTCTGTGGTGTGCCGCCAATGAAATCATCTGGTGAGTTGAAGGTGAGAGTGTTTTTTCCTCCTGAAATGCCGAGCTTCATATTCTTGCCTGCGGTTAACTTTATCATGGCCACTTCCTGGAACCAGCTGCCGTTATTGGCAGGTTCAAGACCCAGCTTGCCGAATTGTTCCGAAATATAATTTATGGATTTCTGTTCGCCTGCAGATGCTGGCGCTCTGCCGCCGAATTCATCAGAGGCAAGCACTGAAATATGTTGTTTCAGATCTTCCGCGTTAATTGAACTTACAACCTGGGAGATATCCTGCTTGCTCTCTTTGCATGATGAAAGTGCAAAAATGAACAGGATCAATAATGAAATAAGA
>JBLNAO010000180.1:0-6530 GCA_050259395.1 Chloroflexota bacterium | reverse complement strand
GTCATGGCAATTGAAAATGCCCGATCAGGTTCAATACTTTACAATTACACCCTTATCAGGGAATCGGGGATGAAGATCCTCGGCGAACAGAACCTGAGAATAAAACAAAATCTCATGGCTCTGGAAGGTCAGACCATTGATGAAATCCGGGAGATCAGGTCACATCCTATAGCTCTTGCCCAATGCATGACTTTCCTGAACGAACATCCTGACATAACGCTGATCGAAACCGAAGACACTGCTGCCAGTGCGAGGATTGTAAGCGAGAATCAGCTCAGAGGGGTAGCCGCCATTGCACCATATCATGCAGCCGCGATCTACAATCTCGAAGTGCTCGCAGAAGGAATCGAGACATACAAGCAGAATTACACCAGGTTTCTCGTTGTTGGCAGGGAAGAGAAAGGAAATAAAAAAGGGAACAAGGCTTCCATTTGCTTCTCCACAGGGCATAAACCCGGATCACTTGCCGCGGTCCTTGTAATTCTTGCCAACCTGAACATCAACCTTTCAAAAATTCAGTCTGTACCGAGGCTTAACGGAGAATGGGAATACATGTTCTATTGCGACCTTGAGCTCGACAAGGATACGAAATCCGAAATCATACAGCGCATCCTTGAGCATCATACCAGTAACCTTGAAATTCTCGGAGTATACTTCAAAGGAGAAATGAGCTATGATAATTAAACCGGCAGACCGTACAAAGCTTGTGCAGGAATATTACTTTTCCCGCAAACTCGCCCAGATAGAAAAGATGAGGAAGGATGGAGCAGATATCATTAATCTTGGTATCGGCAGTCCAGACCAGCCTCCTTCAGACGACACGATAAAAGCGCTTTGTGATGAAGCAGCAAAACCAGGTTCGCACGGATACCAGAGTTACTCTGGCACCCCGGCATTGAGAAAAGCATTCTCTGAATGGTATAAAAAATACTTCCGCGTTGATCTGAATCCCGGGAACGAGATCCTGCCCCTGATGGGGAGCAAGGAAGGAATAATGCATATCAGCATGGCTTTTGTGAATCCCGGGGACGAGGTGCTTGTACCGGACCCGGGATACCCTACATATTCTTCGGTCACAAATCTTGTCGGCGGAAATGTCAGGACTTACGACCTGGTCAGTGAAAATAACTGGTATCCTGATTTTGACGCGCTTGAAGATTCCGATCTGCGCCGGGTAAAGCTTATGTGGGTAAATTATCCTCACATGCCGACAGGCACAAAAAGCTCATCTTTCCTGCTTGAAAGGCTGGTTGCATTCGCGAAGAAGCACAACATTCTTGTGGTAAATGACAACCCTTACAGCTTCATTCTTAATAATGAATACCTGAGCATTCTCGAAATAGCCGGCGCCATGGAATGTGCCATGGAATTGAACTCGCTCAGCAAATCGCACAGCATGGCAGGCTGGAGGATCGGAATGCTGGCTGGGCATAAGGATTACATCAGTGAAGTGCTGAAAGTGAAAAGCAACATGGATTCCGGAATGTTCCTGGGCCTCCAGGCTGCGGCCGTTAAAGCATTGGGCAATCCGGATTCCTGGTACGAAAAGGTGAATTCGGTTTACGGAAGGCGAAGGAAGATCGTGGAGGAAATCATGGATCTTCTTGGATGCGAATTCGACAAATCCCAGACAGGGTTGTTCATGTGGGGAAGAATTCCCGGGAGCGTTAAGAGCTGCGAGGATTTTATTGAAGGGATCCTTAATGAATGCCATGTATTCATCACTCCGGGCTTTATTTTCGGCAGGAATGGTGAAAGGTATCTCAGGATCTCACTCTGCGCCAATGAAAAACGGCTGCAGGAGGCAAAAAAAAGGTTATCAAAGCATAAAATATGAAAAACTTACACAGAGAAAAAACCGGGAAGCACAGAGTGGCACAGAGAATGTAGAAATCAACCTCTGTGAAACTGTTTGTCCCTCTGTTTAGCTCAGTGTACCTAAAAAAATAAACATGGTTATTACAGTGGTTGGAATAGGACTCATCGGGGGCTCGCTGATGGTTGACCTCAGGAAAAGAGGCTTTGCAGAAAAGATCATCGGGGTGGATTCAAATATCCGCCACAGGAACATTGCTCAGCTTACAGGCCTGGTTGATGAAACAGACGAGCTCGAAAATGCAATAGACAAGAGCGATCTGATCATTCTCTCTGCCCCTGTGAATGTCAACTGCAGGTTAATTTCACAGATCCTCGACAGGATTGCCGGCAGCTCAAAAGTTGTTACCGATATGGGGTCAACAAAGGCAAGCATTGCAGTAGCTTCGAAAGATCACCCGGCAAGGGGAAGATATGTTGCCCTTCACCCTATGGCCGGAACCGAGTTCTCAGGTCCTCTCGCTGCCATCGGCAAACTCTTCGATTACAAGACGGCTATAATCTGCGACAAGGAGCTCAGCGACCCTGATGCACTTCAGGTGGCGGAGAAGATGCTTGGTGTTCTCAACATGAAAAAGGTATATATGAACTCGAGCGATCACGATGTTCATGTGGCCTATGTATCTCATATATCGCATATTACATCGTTCTCACTGGCATTAAGCGTCCTCGACAAGGAGAAGGAAGAGGAGAATATCCTGACGCTTGCGGGAGGAGGATTCGAAAGCACCGTGCGTCTCGCAAAAAGCAGCGGGGACACCTGGGCTCCCATATTTATTGAGAATTCAACCTTTATTCTTGAAGTGCTCGATACCTATATAGAAAAAATGAATGCCTTCCGGAAAATGATACAGGAAAAAGATGCTGACGGCTTAAAAAAATTGATGGAAGAAGCAAACAAAATCAGGAAAATACTTAACTAGTCTGGGAGTGTCGGAGTCTCAGGGTCTTGGTGTCGTAGCCGACTCAAGGCCCAAGACTCAAGGCCCCCAAGACATAAAAACAACAATATGGTTCTAAAATACGACAGTTCCCCAATCAAAGAATGGAGAGGTTACAAAGGCAAACCTTTCCTGATTTCAGGTCCATGCAGCGCTGAAACAGAAGAGCAGGTAATGGAAACAGCCCGGCAGCTTGCAGCAATAGATAAAGTGAGCGTGTTCCGTGCAGGGATCTGGAAACCGCGCACACGTCCCAACTCATTTGAGGGTGTAGGCTCTGAAGGCCTTAAATGGCTCAGGCGTGTGAAGCAGGAAACAGGCATGCTTGTCGCCACTGAGGTGGCCAACGAGAAGCACGTTTATGAAGCGCTGAAATATGGAGTTGACCTTCTCTGGATAGGTGCCAGAACCTCTGTTAATCCTTTCACAGTACAGGAGATCTCCGATGCGCTAAACGGTGTTGATGTGATGGTGCTTGTAAAGAACCCGATCAATCCCGACCTTGAACTCTGGATCGGCGCAATCGAGAGGATTGCAAGAGCTGGCATCACAAGGATAGGAGCCATTCACAGGGGATTTTCAGCATACGAGAAGACAGTCTACCGCAACCAGCCCAACTGGCAGCTCCCGATAGAGCTCCGCAGAAGGATCCCCGATATTCCAATAATCTGCGATCCGAGCCACATCTCCGGTACAAGGCTGTACCTTCACGAGATATCTCAGAAGGCTATGGACCTCAATTTCGATGGTTTGATGATCGAATCGCACATTGATCCTGCCAAAGCCCTAAGCGATGCAGCCCAGCAGCTCACTCCAAATGATCTGAAGGAACTGCTTAGCAGGATCATATACAGGAATCCCAACCCATCAGATCCAAGACTGCTTGACGTACTTGGTGAACTGAGGCAGCAGATTGACCTCTACGACGATCACCTTCTCGATCTTCTCGAGAAAAGAATGCAGATAGCTGAAACAATCGGGAAGTATAAAAAGGAAAATAATATCACTATCTTGCAAAGTACCCGCTGGGAGGAAATAATTAATAAGGTTCTCTCACGCGGCAAGGCTAAAAGTCTCAGTAACGAGTTTATCGACGCTATTTTCAAGGCTATTCACCAGGAATCGATCAACCACCAGATGAAAGTCATGAACAATGGTGTGAACAAAGAGGAATGAAAACAAGTCAGGCCTGCCTGATGTTAAAATAGAAAGACTGTCCATGGAACGATCCTTTGACCCCTCTGAGCTAAGCGGCACCGTAAATGCCCCTGCATCGAAAAGTATCACGCAACGCGCTATTGCAGCAGCATTGCTTGCCACAGGCGACAGCATAATAAGAAATCCCTCCTATTGCGATGATTCACTGGCTGCAATGAGCATTGCCGTAGGCCTGGGTGCAAGGGTGGAACCGGAACCGGGACTTCTTCGTATTACAGGGTCGTCCGAACTTAAAGAGACGAAGCTCAATTGCGGTGAATCAGGACTTGCGATCAGGATGTTTTCTCCGGTTGCAGCGCTGTACCGCACAGAGATCACAATGAACGGGGCTGTTACACTGAAAAGAAGACCAATGTCGATGATCAGCGACGCACTTACCCAGCTTGGTGCAGCATGCAGCACCGCAGAAGGTTTCCTGCCGATCACAATAAAAGGTCCCCTGAAAGGAGGCCGTTGCGTGATTGATGCATCGGTAAGCAGTCAGCTTCTCACCGGTCTGCTTATGGCTCTGCCTCTCGCCGAAAGTGATTCAGAGATTAAGGTCGATAATCTGAAAAGCGCTCCATATATCGATATGACGATAGATCTTCTTAAAAATTTCGGGATTGAAGTTTATAATCATGATTATGAATTATTTACAATTCCGGGAAAGCAAAAGTACAAGCCTGTGGATTATACTGTGGAAGGCGACTGGTCAGGAGGCGCTTTCCTGCTTGTTGCAGGGGCAATAAATGGTCACCTTAAGGTAAGCGGTTTGAACTACAAGAGCCTTCAAAGCGATAAATCCATAATCAATGCACTCGACAACGCAGGGGTAAGAATAAGCATTACGGATCAATTTCTGGAGGTGCGGGCATCAGGACTGACATCATTCGATTTCGATGCCACACATTCTCCGGATCTCTTCCCTCCTCTCGCCACCCTGGCTGCATACTGCAAAGGAACTTCTAAAATAGCCGGAGTTTCAAGACTCATTCATAAGGAAAGCAACAGGGCTGAGGCTCTCAGGGAGGAGTTCGGCAAACTGAATATCAAAGTTGAGATAAAGGATGATCTCATGTACATCTCCGGAGGAAGTCAACCCCAGGGCGGTCGCGTTGAATCCCATGATGATCACCGCATTGCAATGGCCATAACTGTTACAGCACTTAAAGCTTCGGGAAGAGTGCACCTCAGAGATTCGCAGTGCGTGGCTAAATCTTACCCTGATTTCTACCGCGACATGAAACAGCTTGGCGCAATTATTCATGAATAAAAGACCGACTCAGAGACCAAGACTTCAAGACTCAAGACTCCAAGACCCCAGGACCCAATTTATTTTTTCTCAAAATTATATTGTGTTTTAAAAATTTATTTATTTTTGTGACTCAAATGCTTATGTTTATTCGTTAGGATTGAGATGAATGTAAAAATGTTAAATATCTGGTGCTGGCGCAGCTTACTCCAAGTTACTGTGATTCCTGCTGATATTTAGCATTATAAAATATTATTAATGTAAAGGCACACTGATCACAGTGTGCCTTTTTTGTTAAATGAAAACACATAAACCCCTAATAATCAATTAACTATGAAAAGATCGACAAAAATCACCCTGAGCGAAAGGGAAATGCCCCGGCAATGGTATAACATCGTGGCCGACATGCCCAATAAGCCACTTCCCCCGCTGCATCCTGCCACACGCCAGCCAATAGGACCGGATGCGCTTGCAGCCGTGTTCCCGATGGAGATCATCAAGCAGGAAGTTTCACAGGAAAGATTCATCGACATTCCTGATGAGGTTCTCGATATGTACAGGATTTTCAGGCCTTCGCCTCTTTTCAGGGCTTATAATCTTGAAAAAGCCATCGGCACAAAGAGCAGGATCTATTATAAGTATGAGGGAGGGAATTTCTCCGGGTCACATAAAGCAAACTCGGCAATTCCCCAGGCATATTACAACAAGAAGGAAGGCATCAAGAGGATAACCACCGAGACCGGGGCCGGCCAATGGGGCAGCGCAATCAGCTTTGCAGCACACCATTTCGGTCTTGAAATGCTGGTCTTCATGGTAAAAGTGAGCTATCAGCAGAAACCCGGACGCAAGCTCCTGATGAACAGCTACGGCGCCAAAGTCGTGCCATCGCCAAGCCCGATGACCGAGTCTGGCAGGAGGGTCCTGGAAAAACATCCTGATTCACCGGGCAGCCTTGGTATAGCTATTTCAGAAGCCATGGAAGTCGCCGCACAGGATCCGTACACAAAATATTCTCTTGGCAGCGTTCTTAACCACGTAATTCTTCATCAGACAGTGATTGGACAGGAAGCTCTAATACAGATGGAGAAAGCCGGAGACTATCCGGATGTCGTCATCGGATGCTTCGGTGGCGGATCAAACTTCTCAGGCATTGCATTCCCGTTCCTTCGCCAGAATTTTATAAATGGGGCCAAAACAAGGCTGGTTGCGGTTGAACCTGCATCCTGTCCCAAACTGACCAAAGGAAAATTCATGTACGATTT
>JBLNAO010000179.1:0-10206 GCA_050259395.1 Chloroflexota bacterium | reverse complement strand
ACCGAAAGAATAATCAGTGAAGAAAAACTCAGGAAACTTTCCCTTGCAGTTGAGCAGAGCCCTGCCAGTATTGTCATTACAAATACCATGGGTGAAATAGAATATGTAAACAATCGTTTCATTGAGCTTACAGGTTATTCCTTCAACGAACTTTCCGGTAACAATCCACGGGTTTTAAAATCCGGTAAAACTACAGATTCAGAATATAAGAAGCTTTGGAATACAATCAGCACCGGAAAGGAGTGGAGAGGTGAATTTTGTAACAGGAAAAAAAATGGAGAATATTTCTGGGAGTCAGCTTCAATTTCACCAATTTTTGACGGAAAAGGAAAAATAACCCACTTTCTCGGCGTCAAGGAGGACATTACGGAAAAGAAAGGAGCAGCTAAGCTGATGATTGAAAAGATCATTGAAACAGAAGAAAGGGAGCGCATGCGATATTCAAATGAGCTGCACGATGGCCTAGGTCCTATAATTTCGACTATTAAGCTGTATTTTCAGCTGTTAGAAGAGGATGCTGATCCTATACAAAAGAGGCTCATTATTGAGAAAGCAAACAGTTGTATTGATGAAGCTATTCAATCTCTGAAAGAAATATCACACAACCTCAGCCCCAATATTGTGAATAATTTTGGCCTGGTTATCGGAATTCAAAGCTTTATAAACAGGCTGAAGGACACTCATGTATTCGAGATTGATTTCAAATCTGACATTAAAGGCAGGCTCGAAAGAAATGTGGAAGTTACACTTTACCGCATTGTAACAGAGATGATCAATAATACTTATAAATATGCCTGTGCATCAAAGGTGAGTATTGATCTGAAATATTCTTCAGCTGAATCACTTGTTACTTTACAATACAAAGATAACGGAAAGGGTTTTGATCTTGACAAAACTTTGCGTAAGGGAAGGGGGCTTGGTATTTCCAGTATGTATCAGCGGGTGAACGCGATGAATGGCCGTACATTATTGAAGTCAGAACCAGGGAAAGGGGTTTCCCTTATTATCGAGCTTAACTGCGTGATTAATAATTGCTGAGTGACGGTTTTTGCTCCGCCGGGTTCGGAATTTTCAGGAGCGCCATCCAGGCACAGGATCCGATCATTCATCCCTGAAAGTAAGGTATTTTGATAATCTCTTCCTGAATAAATTCCGGGGGATAGGTTTTACAAAATAATCTTCAAAACACTCAATTAAAGCTTTCTTTTCACTTTCCATGGCGTAAGCTGTCTGAGCAATTATTGGAATTCCCGGCCTTATGGCTCTCATCTGTTCAGTCGCAAGATAACCATTCAGGATTGGCATCCGGATATCCATGAGCACCAGGATAATTGATTCATCTTTTCTGAATATGTCGACAGCCTCAAGACCATTAGAAGCATAAAGGATATTTACTTCGGTCCCCTCAAGCAAATCAGTCATGTAAATGTAATTCATATGCTCATCTTCCGCAATGAGTACACTTTTCATTTTCACCAATTCTACTCTAGTTTAAAATGTTAATTCTCCGACGAATATAATCAGAAAATCTTATCAAACTATTAAACATTTATAAATGATTTCAGAAAGTGACTTATTCAATTCAAACAACCAGATCCTGGGATTGTAAAAATAAAAGTGCTGCCATTACCTAATTCGCTTTCTGCCCGGATCTCGCCACCCAGTATATCCACAAATTCTTTGCAAAGACCTAAGCCAAGCCCGCTGCCTTTTTCCCTGGCGGTTCCGGCAACTGAATTATTAAAATCCTTATTGAACAAATTATCAAGCATTGATTTACTCATACCGACTCCATTATCTTTAATTGATACCTGAATATTACCATTGATCAGGATATCACTTATTTCTATCCTGCCTCCCTCGTTTGTAAACTTGAGTGCATTTTGAAGCAGGTTTCGAAGAATAATTTTCAAAATGTCAGGATCCGTGTAACATTCATTCTCTTCTGTTGTCAAATATTTAAAGCTGATATTTTTTAAATCAGCATTTGGGCTCATTTCATCGATAACTCTTTTCAAAAAGAGGTTTAGTTTAATAGGTTCAGGCTTGAATTCAAACTTTTCGACCTGACTTTTGGACCAGAGAAGAAGATTATCAAGTAACTCGAGCGTGTTTTTTGTTGAAGATCTCAACATATTCAGATAATACTTTAATTTTTCTATATCATATTCCGTCAGATTTTCTATTAACATGTCCGTGAAGCCAAGCATGTTTGTTACAGGATTCCTGAGATCGTGAGCAATTATTGAGAATAACCTGTCTTTGGTTGAGTTTATTTTGACAAGCTGTTGATTCAAAACCTTCAGATTCGCCTCATTTTGTTGCCTTTCTGCAATGACCTTTTTCTTCTCTGTAATGTCAAAAAAAGAGATAACAGCTCCTGTAACAACTTCATCATATTTTAGAGGATAGGACCAATATTCCACAGGAAAGCTGCTGCCGTCTCTCCTGAAAAAATATTCTTCCTCCGAGTGAATCTCTTTTCCATCCATAAATGCCTGGTAAATCTTGCAGTCAGTTACTCGCATGGGCGAGCCATCAGGAAAACTATGATGGATCAGCTCATGCATGTTTTTCCCGAGCACTTCGTCTTTATGTGCATAACCAAT
Source organism: Chloroflexota bacterium (assembly GCA_050259395.1). Taxonomy (GTDB): domain Bacteria; phylum Bacteroidota; class Bacteroidia; order Bacteroidales; family VadinHA17; genus LD21. The sequence continues at coordinate 7,597 of JBLNAO010000179.1, read as the reverse complement.
AAGCTGCAGCCCTTTGTTATTACATATAATGCAATTCCCGTTCATGTCTAACCCATATATGCCTTCAGCTGCAGAATTAAGCAAAAGCCTGAATTGCCATTCACTCTCTTCAAGTGTTAACTCTGTTGTTTTCTGCCGTAGAATTATAGATGCCTGTTTAACAAAGGCTGTAATAAATCCCCCGTCTAAACTTATTGTAGGTTCTCTCGTTAAAATAGAAATCCAGGATAAAACGGACTGATTCCAATATGCTCCAATAATATGAAGCTTTGAAGGGCCTGTTAATTCCTCAATTACATTCACTATCCCCGAAGGAATTTGATCTTCAAATAATTCATAAAGTCCTCCGTTATATTCAACGAATTCACCAGATTTTATATCATTTTTAATCGCTGGCTTCAGTCTGTAGTTCCCTGATAACAAATCTGAATCGGAAATCTCAATGATCTTTTGAATAGATTTTTTATTAAGTCCTGAGACTGCAGGAATACTTATTTTTTGCTTTTTCTCTTCTAAGCTGAAAAATAGAATATTTGTTCCGGGATATCTTTGATACAGACTATCTGTAATATATTTTAAAATGGGCTCTTTATCCTTAATTTGCAGCATCTCGGTCGCTGAAGAAACCAGTGTTTTCAGATTTTCCTCATTCGTCTTCATCAGTTTTATTTCGTTTACAGCATCGCTTTCGAGCTTCCGTTGCTTCCAGATCAATGCTGCAGTAATTGATGCGATTAAAGAGATTAATACGATTGTCATTATTAATTCCGATGAAAAGCGAAAATAATCAGGAGATGAGCTTTCCACTAATCTGAAGATAAGAATGGCAACAGAACAGGTCAGGATAACTCCGATAAAATGAATAATAAATCCGAAGCGGGGATTATTGCGTAAATCGGGAAATCCCGAATGAAGACTTCTCATGTCCATACTATTCCTTTATAAGTTTTTCTACTTTCTCCTTCAGGGTTGCCAGATCAATAGGTTTTATAAGATAATCGTCAAAAATCCAGGCTGACCTGTTCTTAATTTCTTCCAATGCGTATGCAGTCTGCGCAATAATCGGAAGCTGTGGCCTTAGTTTTTTGATCTGAATGGCTGCAGTTTCCCCGTCCATAAGAGGCATCTTGAGGTCCATCAGAACAAGATCAATTTCCAGGTGCTCAATGCAAGCCTCCACAGCCATTTTCCCATTTTTTGCATGAATGATGTTATTACTTTTACAATTCAGCAGTTCTTTGAGGTACAGGAAATTCATGATTTCATCTTCTGCGATAAGTATAGTCTTACCCTTAATTATCTTTGGTAGTCTGACCTTATTTTCGCGTTTAATTTCATGAATCAGTAACTGATTTTTTCCTGATACGCTCTTTATTGGAATCAGAACCTTTGTTGTTGTTCCCTGGCCTGGTTCAGACTCTATCTTTATTGTCCCCTTAAGTAATCTTAAATACTCTTTTACCAATGCAAGGCCCAAGCCTACCCCGCTGGAATTTGAAGTCAAAGTTTCTTTTGCCTTGCTGAACGGTTCAAAAAGGTACCGGCAGATCTCTTTATTTATCCCGATCCCTGTATCTGTGACGGAAAAATGAAGAGAACAATCAATAATGCCATATATTATCTTAATGCTTCCGCTATCTGTAAATTTAACCGCATTATCAATCAGATGCCTGAATATTTTTTTAAGTATCAGGCGATCCGATTCAATAACCGATCCGGTAAATTGATCTTCCTGTACTACAGAAATTCGATCATTCTTCATAATTGCCATGCTTTCAAATGAGGCTGCAACCTCATTGACAAGTGGAATCAGGTCAAATTCCGAAAGATTCAGGTCTATCTGGCTTGATTGCATCAAGGCCATTTCGGTTACATTAGAAATAATGTCTAAAAGTTTCTCCGAGCTTTTCATGATCATGTCCGAATACTCTTTTTTCTTTTGAATTGAGCATACTTTTTCTGCAAGAATTTGAGAGAATCCGACTATACTGTTAAGAGGAGTCCTGACTTCATGTGACATGTTTCTGAGGAAAGCGGTTTTTAAGCGGTCGCTTTCCTCTGCTTTTTCTTTTGCTTTTATGAGTGCCTGCTCAGTTTCTTTCAGTTTATTAATAACCTCTATGTAGATTATAATACCACCGATAGAACCATCAGATTCGTACCAGGGTCTGCACTCCCATCTCGTCCAGTCAGTTGTCCCATCTTCCCTGGGCCAGGCATCATCCTCAGCGCTTGAAATTACTCCCATCAAAGCTTTCTGATGAACATCTCTCCATTTCTGGGGAATATCCGGGAAAACATCATAGTGATTTCTCCCAATAATATCCTTCTCATTGATTTTATAGTCTGTCAGATATCTTTGGCTGACATAAACATAATTAAGATCCTTATCATGTATTGCAACAGCGCCTCTGTTATGCTCAATTACATATTGCATCAGGTTATGTGAATTCTTAAGCTTCTCCTCAAGGATGATTCGTTCAGTTATATTGTGGACGAGTGTGTGAAAAGATTCAAGCGAACCATTTTCATTAACCATTGCAGAATTGTACCATTCACAAGACAGGATAGAACCATGTTTGTGGTAATTGCGAAACACGAGGCTGCTGTTCGTTTTCCTGCCGTAAAACATTTGATCGCTGACCAGTTGAAAATCTTGCTTATCCTCATCATATATGAGGTTTAATTCCTCGACAGTCTTTCCCAGCGCCTCTGATTCACTCCATCCAAATATCTTTTCGGAATTTGCTGACCACCTTATAATCTCCTTCCTGTTATTAAATTCAATTACACCCAAAGGTGTATTTTCCAGGTGAAAATTAAGCCTTTCAAGAGCCCTTTTCAGTTCAACTTCTTTTTCCTTACGCACGGTGATATCACGGAAAGTGCCCATAATACAACGCTTACCCTGATAGGTGACTTCTGCCGACAGAATCTCAACTGGTATTTCTTCTCCATCAGAACAAACAACAATATTTTCAATCGGACTAGTACCATCCCCGGCATTAATTTCTTCGGAATGCTGAAAGAACTCTTCAATGCTCTGGGGCTGCAAATACTCCGGGTGAAGCGCTTTTTGATGCATCCCGATGATTTTGTCGAAAGGCTTTTTTAAAAGTTTAGCTGCAGCGTTATTTGCTGCAACAATTATGCCTGACGCCATTTCTGCTATAAGGATCGGATCCGCAGCATTGTCGAAAAATTCCTGAAATTGTTTTTCCTGAATCCGGGATTTTTCCTTTGCTGATTCAAGTTCCAGCCCTGTCACAACTTTTATTGTAATGTCGTTGACCGTTCCAAGTACACCGATAATGTTTCCATTCAGATCTTTAAGCGGCATGCTCTTGTCTTCGGCCCAGCCTGTTTTACCTGTTTCGGGGATATTATAGTTAATTTTTAAAGTTGCAGCCGGATGACCCGCGAGAGCGCTCCTTAATCCGTCCATAACACCATCCTCCTCAAGGAAAGGGAAAACTTCTGCAGGAAGCTTCCCCAGCACATTTTCAGAGGGTATCCCGGTTATTTTTTCCATCGTTGTATTCCAGACCTTATATCTAAGGCCCGTATCATAAACGATAATACCTTGTTCAACAGTATCAATTATAAAATGATTGAATTGATTGGATTCTGCAGCAGCAATGCGGGCATAATTTTCAAAAATTTTCCGTGTGACTTCATCTTTTGAGTAGCCCAGAGTTTCCAGCCACTTATGATTCGAATCGGGAATTAGCTCGTTCAATTCCTGTGAATGGAATCCATCAGGCGCTTTTTCAAATAAGGCATTATATTTTTTCTCGATCTCAAGCAATTGTGCTCGGAACTGCTTGTCTTTAAGATTCCGGAGTCCAAGATCGGCCACTAACTCGATCAGTCCTTTGATAACCTCAAGATTCTTCATCAGCCTGTCTTTATTCCAAACAGGCACATTTCTCACAGCTCGCAAATACTCCTGTTCATTAAATCCATATTTTTTTGCCTGTCTTCGAAAGAAGTCGATATCGGGTTTCTCCATAAAGAATTGACCGGTGAAAAAATTTCCCAGATGTTTACCATCTATTATCAGGGGAGTAGCGTTATCTGTCAGTCCATGCGGACAAACATAACTCACCGTCGGATTTGCCTCAGCAAGATGACTTAAAATATACTTATCGCTTTTAATACATTCAGCAGCACACTCCGGATGTTTGCGGTGAAATTTTGTGCATATCTCCTGCCAGGCCACAGCAACAAGGACCTTCCCATCGTTATCTATTATTGCTGACGGAAATGAATAAACATTATTAAGCTTTTCAAGCAGATCCTGCAATAGTGGAATATCAATAAGCTCCTCTAACTTATAAACCATTTTGATTTAAAATTAAATTTTTGATTAAGAGATGCCTTACCAATAAACTATAAATGATCCGGGTTATAAGAATAAAATCTAAATTTAAGCTAAACAACACTCAATAAACCCGGGTAAGAACACTTGTTTTCCCAGGTAGAAACACCTGATAGTTTAAAGAAAATACTTTTTCAATGAAACAAATCACCGGGAGCAGCCCTTGTTTCCCATAAGCCGGCTATCTCATCAGATGGCACTTCACCCAGGCATTACCATTCCATTTTTCACTCCTGATTATAAACACTGCAGGAGTTGTATGGCAGGAGTTGTACCGCTGCCGGCAACATTAATCTAACCTGCATACATAACTCTCCGTTCTCACGATAACTGAATTCCTCAGAAACGCCGGTGTTCCCCATATGCCCGAATCCATCTGGTTCGTTGCAGCAACTTCATATTTTCGTCCGGGTTTGATTGCAAGCACCTCTCCTTTCACGCTGCAGAACCAGACCTTTCCGTCAGCAAATACAGGCGATGCATTGAAATTGGCTTTCTGCCGCTCTGTCCAGACTTCCTGTCCGTTTTTAGCATCGATGCACATCATTATGTTTCTTGTGCTCATTGTATAGATCAATTCGTCTTTAATGAGCAGTGAGGATATCTGGTTGGTCGATTGCATATCCTTCTTTTTCCAGAGGACATTTGTCGATGTTATATCACCTTTGCCATCAGGGTTCACTGCAAGTATCTCGGTGTACTTCTCCCCGCTGTCATCAACCATGAATCCTGTATAGAAAAACAATATTCCGTTTTCAAATACCGGCATCGCCACTGTAGATTCTGCGCCCCTTACAACACGCCAGATCTCCTTGCCTGTAAGCGGCTCATAAGCGATGCATACAGCCGAACCGACAGAGATCATCTGGTCTTTTCCCTTTACACTGATGATCATGGGAGTAGGATAAGCTTTCTTCCCGATATTAGTGATTGGCGTATAGGGTTCCTCAGGCCTGTCTGTCCGCCATACTTCCTTTCCGGTGGCTTTGTCGAGTCCAACAATATACCTGACATCCGTTCCCTCAAAATGAAGAATTAGGAGATTCCTGTATATCATGGGCGAAGATCCGGGTCCCTGTACATGCTTACATTTGTAATCATTCCTCTTCCATACGACTGAGCCATCGGTTGTTTTGATGCATGCAGTACCGGCGCTTCCGAAATGAACGTACACAAAACCTTTTTCAATTGCCGGGGTGGGACTTGCGTAAGTGTTGATGGAGTGTTTTCCCTGAACGTCATCAGGAGTGAACAGCTTAATGTCATATATGATCCTTCCTGACTGGTAATCAATACAAACTGCATACAGTTCCTTGCCGTCAGGAGTGCCTGTTGTTACCCAGACCTGGTTTCCGTAAACAACCGGAGATGAATGCCCCTTGCCATGGATGTCGGTTTTCCACTTCATATTGGTCCATGAAAGGGGAACCTTTGTTGCAGGTGCAATACCGTTAAGCTGACTTCCCCTGAAATGAGTCCAGTTATCCTGCCCTGAAGAGACCGCAACGGTAAGGACAAACATTGCAGCTGAAAGCAAAAAAATATGTCTTCTCCTCATCATCCCTGTATGTTGTTATGGTTTAAACAAATGAAGTTAAAAATCCTGTATTTGCCAAACAAAAGGGTTGAGCCGCATTCCCTTGTTGATTTTTTGGTGCGAAATTTGTATGTAACTGATCAACCTAAAATTTTAAATCCTACTCTATGAAACCTATTTTTATTTCAATTCTTTCAGGAATCATGTTCCTGTCATTTACCGGCGCAGTGCACAGCCAGGACTCAATTTCGCAAAGATCACAGATGCTCGACATCAAGCTGCAGCTTCTCGACTCAAAACTTGATCTTCTCGATACCAAAATCAAGCTCTGGGAAAGTAAGCCGAAGGAGCTCGACATTAAGCTTTCAGATCTTGACAGCAGGATAGAACGAATGGATTTTGAGCCTGCTGAAGTCAACAGGCGTCTTGATGAGCTCGATTCAATGGTAAGGCTCAGCCTTGAAAGACCGGCAACAGTGAGCCCGGTACAGGAGTCTTACAGCAGGATTGAACAGGTAGATCAAACGGAGGAACCTTTTTTCAATCCTTCTTATAAATCGGCGATTATGCTCGATCCGGCCAGGCTGCCTGAAGGTACTTTCAGCCTTTCATATGAAAGGGTTATCGATCCAAGGTTCTCTGTGAATCTCACAGGTATGGCTACCTATTCAACTGACCGCGGAATATCGAATTTTTATTTTTCAAACCAGAGCTTTGCCTTATATAATTCCGCTATGGACAGGTACGATTCTTATGCAGGTGAAGTCATGTCGGGCGGTGGGTTCAATGTGCAGTTCAGGAATTATCTTATGGCTAACCACCCCAGGAAAAAAAGCGCTCCTCTCGGACTCTATGCCGCGCCCCAGTTCATGTACAGGCTGATGAAGATAAGAGGTTATTACAGTGAGGTTGAACCGGTATTTGGCACTCCTCAATACGAGCTGGTGAAAAAAGAGGTGCACCAGCATCTCAGGATTCTTGCAGGAGGAGTGGTGCTGGGAATGAAGATCCCGGTTATGAAGGTGCTAGCGGTTGATGTCTTTGCCGGCGGCAACATCAGGCTGGCCAAATACAAGGATGAGGATGGCTTCACGAAATACAAGAACTGGCTTAATATAGACTTTTCGGGCGTTTCGCCTGTTGCGGGAATATCGGTCGGGATACTGAAGTAGAGGAATTTCCTTTAAGTTACACAGAGCTCCACAGAGAAGACACAGAGTTTCACAGAGTTAAAGAAGAACTCTGCTGAACTCTGTGGTGCTCCGGATTTCCTCTGTGCAGTTTTTAATTTTTCAATTGAAAAATGACTTTTGAGAAAGACTTCAGATCTTTCACTTTTCAAGCATCATGTCCTCTGCTTTTTCGAGGAAGAACAACTAATACTTCCTCTTCAGCCACTCCTCCGGTACAGGAATGACGCAAATATTCATCGATCTGTTATCTCCGGAAAGCATGGCAGACTGGATCTCTATTTTGGTGCCATCGGCGTTGAATGTGGGATGTGGATGGTCCGAAGCGGTTGTTTTATGGCCTGCCGAAAGCAGGATCATCTCCCTGCTGCGCCGGTCTATAAGATAAATGCCACGCGAGAAATCATCACCGGCAGCCCACCGGCCATCAGAGGAGCCGTTCACATGCCACAAACCGCTTCCGGATGGAGTCTGTCCTGCTATTGTCAT
>JBLNAO010000178.1:0-3415 GCA_050259395.1 Chloroflexota bacterium | reverse complement strand
AGCAATGCCTGTGAATGAAATGCCGAACCTGCACTTACTCCGCATTCCTTCCATTCCGATGTGATGAGATTTTCTTCAGCAGGAGTTTCTTCGAGCAGGTTTATGGCCAAATCGCAAAGATCCTGCCTGTCCCTGGCCTTTCCATAGACGAACATTACCGGCACTACGGCATTTATAACGAGAATGTCAGTCGCCTGCGACCCTGTCCTTTTGGATGTCCTTGCACTCTTCCTGCCAAATACATAATGGTCTTCCCAGTACTCTGATGCGGGAACCTCGAAAAGCTGTTTCAGAGACTTAACATCTTTTGAGGCAATAACCCGGCTGAAGATTCCTCCCGAAACCGATAACATTCCTGACAGTTGAGATAGCCTTACAGTTGGAAAATTAACAGGACGCAGTTTCGAGAACTTCCAAAGCCAGCCATCAATCGGCTTGAGGGAGTATTTTGAGGAAAGCATCCGGAATTCCCGAAGAAGACAGCGGTAATAATCATCAGCGACAGCTTCCCGGAACAAACCTTCATCAAGCATGCCGGCGGTTCCGAAAAGAAGTGCTTCAATCTGGAGAAGGTTATCCGAATGCTTGCGGATTATGCTGATTGGCAAAGCTGTGGCAAGCATTTCGAAAGGCTCAGAATTCACCCTGAACCCAAAATACCGGCAAAGCATCCTGTAGAAAACCTCTTCCCAGTCATTGCCAGTTTCCTCAAGCATTTTCCGGACAGGCTCAGTCTTTTTTTCGATTCTCTCAATGGCAAGTGCACTGAGCCAGTGCCTGATCAGCAACTTGCCCGATTTCCTGATGTCATCCTGGCAGGCTATGATGTATGGATTATTAACCAGTGATTCGTATTTCTCGTAAATGTAAGGTTCGAATGTTATCTCGGCTGTCACAACTTCTTCACCCCTGCTGTTGAACACTTTCCTGTCGTTCTTCAGGACAACATGAAGGATGACATTATTATAAGCAGGATCGTTCTGATGTCCATGAATATCAAAGTCAGAAGATGCGAGATGAATTTCGACATTGCCGGCCCACACTGTGCCTTCTATCATTATGCGGGCATTGAAAAAATCGGGACCGGCATCACGGTTGTACAGGCCGGGATGTATTACAGTTATTTTTTTACCGTCAGGATCAGTGAGCTTCTCCCTTTCATAAAGGCTGTACTTCCAAAGGTAATGCAGGAATTCCTCTTTCATATAGCACGATATAAGAATGCAGCATTACCAAGATATGCAATTATTTCGGATTTCGGATTTACAGTTCCGGTGATTTTGACCCATAACCGGATAATTTCAAAATTGAAAAATCCGGCATTTAAAATCACACAAGGTTTCGCAAAACAAGATATTTTTCCATTTCGGCCTGCATCTCACCGGCCTTTTCACCTGCAACAGCTGCAAAATCCTTACCCTCGCCTGCGAAGATGATACCGCGCGATGAATTGACAATAAGGCCGCATTTGGTATTCAATCCGAATTTTGAAACATCCTCGAGGTTTCCACCCTGGGCTCCTACTCCGGGAACCAGCAGAAAATGTTCGGGGACCAGTTTTCTTATCTGTACAAGCATCCCGGGGTGGGTTGCACCAACCACATACATTATATTATCCATGCTTCCCCACTTCTGTGAGACGTTAAGAACCCTCTCGAAGAGCCTTATACCGTCATCGCTGTGATACTGGAAATCATTTGCTCCCTTGTTTGATGTCAATGCAAGTATTATTGCCCATTTCCCTTCATACGAGAGAAAAGGAGCCACTGAATCCTCCCCCATGTAAGGCGCCACCGTAACTGCATCGAATGGCATATTCTGAAGGAATGTCTTTGCATACATTCGCGATGTGTTGCCTATGTCGCCCCTTTTTGCGTCAGCGATGAGAAAAATGTCGGGGTATTTCTCCTTTATATAATAAGCCGTGGATTCAAGGGCATTCCACCCTTCGGTGCCATTACATTCATAAAATGCAACGTTCAGCTTGTAAGCAACTGTGAATTCGTGGGTGGAATCAACTATTTTTTTGTTGAACTCAACTACCGGATTCTTAAACTTACTCAGGGCAGATGGAAGTTTTTCCTTTTCAGAATCCAGACCGACACAAAGAAAAGACCGCTTTTTAGCGATATTTTCAAAAAGGTTTTTATGGTTCATGGCAAATATTAAATAGCGCTTTCTTTAAGTCGTTCCGCATTCTCGGCCATCTGCAGCTTGTCGAGCATTTCCTGGATGTTACCGTCGAGGATGGATGGCAGGTTGTAAATGGTAAGATTGATGCGGTGATCGGTCATTCGCCCCTGCGGGTAATTATAGGTCCTGATCTTCGCGGAGCGATCACCTGTTGATACCATAGTCTTCCTGCGATGCGATACCTCATCAAGATACTTCTGATATTCAAGGTTATACAGCCTTGTTCTTAGTTCTTTAAGGGCTTTATCGTAGTTCTTGAGCTGTGATTTTTCATCCTGGCAGGTTACGACAATCCCCGATGGAATATGCGTAAGCCTGATTGCTGAATATGTGGTGTTGACTGATTGCCCGCCGGGGCCCGAAGAGCAATATGTATCCTTCCGGATATCCTCATTACGAAGGTCTATGTCAAATTCATCGGCTTCGGGGAGTACCACCACCGATGCGGCGGAAGTATGTATGCGTCCCTGGGTCTCTGTCTGAGGAACCCGCTGGACACGATGCACGCCCGATTCATATTTCATTACACCGTAAACGCCATCGCCCTGTATACTGAATACTATTTCTTTATAACCTCCTGCAGTACCTTCCGAAGCGCTGGTGACATCGACCTTCCATCCCCGGGTTTCAAAGTATTTGCTGTACATTCTGTAGAGGTCACCCGCAAAAATGCTTGCTTCATCACCTCCTGTTCCGGCCCTGATCTCCATGACTGCATTTTTGGCATCTTCGGGGTCCGCTGGAACAAGAAGCATTTTGATCTCATCCTCCATCGCGGGGAGATTCTCATTGATCTCGTCAATCTCTGTTTTCGCCATTTCGCGCAGCTCTTCATCCTTTTCCGATGAGAGGAGATGCTTCGCGCTGTCTAAATTACTGAGTGCAAGCTTGTACTTTTCGTACGATTCCACTATAGGCGAGAGATCCTTGTATTCCTTATTAAGCCTGATATATCGTTTCATATCCGAGAGAATCTCAGGCTGGGTAAGAAGCTCGCCCACTTCAATGAAGCGGCTCTTAACTCCCTCCAGTTTCTCCAGAATCATGTTATTGGCCATATTCAGATTTTTTCGCGTGCGAAAATAACAAAAAAGCAATAAAGCAGCAAAGAAAAGGCCATAACTCTGTAAGCCAGCATGCTTAAGCCTGATGTGCCCTGCCTTTAATACCCGTACGTTCCGTATTCCGTCTTTATGGTGAGCTTTTTACTTTCTGCTGCTTC
>JBLNAO010000177.1:0-3378 GCA_050259395.1 Chloroflexota bacterium | reverse complement strand
CCCAGGATCCGGTTTATAAAGCCAAGCGATGCCGCCGAAACAATCTTGTCGGCAACGATGCCGATAAAATGGATAACAATGACTATTACCCCGAAAGTGATCACAAATGCAATGATCCCAACGTACTGGCCGGTCATATCAAAGTAATCGTAAAGCTTGCCGGCAGTGAAGGTGGAAAACCTGATGGCGCCCCATATTCCAAGGATCAGGGCAGCGAGTGATGCGACTTCCTTCACAAAACCGTTAATGAAACCCATTATGACCGATAATATGAGAATCAAAACAATGGTGGCATCTATCCAGTTCATTCGGACAATTTTATACTAAAGATAGCTAATAAATAACTCAATCTGTTTACAAGTTGCTTTTCCTGCTCCCCATCGTAAAGGTCAGCGTTCCCCCATCCATTATATCCCTGTAATTTATGGATGTTTTGGTATACGGGTTGCCATTGAGAGCAACAGACTCCACATATATGTTGCTGTCTGAAAAATTGATTGCTTCCATTGTGAACTTCTTCCCACCCGGAAGATTGAGCGTGACCCCTTCAGTCTGCGGGGCACCGAGAACGAACTCTCCGCCGCATGGATCAACCGGGTAGAATCCCATCGTTGTAAAGATATACCAGGCAGACATCTGTCCGCAATCGTCATTACCGCATAATCCGTCAATCTTGTTCACATATTTTGTCCTGCATATCTCATTCACCAGTTCCTGTGTCCGCCATGGCTTGCCGGCAAGTGCAAAAAGGTATGCAACATGATGGCTTGGTTCATTCCCATGTGCGTACTGACCTATCAGACCGGTGACATCGACAACGAGACCTTTCCCTTTCACTTCCTCGCTGAAGCTGAAAAGTGAATCGAGCTTTGCAGTGAACCGCTCATTGCCGCCCAAAAGATTTATCAGGCCCGGGACATCGTGCTGAACGTGCCAGGTGTATTGCCAGGCATTACCCTCAGTGTAATCGCCGCCTGATGAGCTTGCATGGGACAGGTCGAATGGTTCGAAAGGTGTTCTCCAGTTGCCTTTTGAATCCCGTGCACGCATAAGACCCGTTGAGGGATCAAACAGGTTTTTATAGAATCCAGCCCTGTTCTCAAAATATTTTTGATCATCCGTTTTGCCAAGTGATCTGGCAAAGAGCGCGGCACAATAATCATCATAGACCGATTCCAGAGTTTTTGAAACAGATTCAACCCTGATGCTGTCATAGGGAAAATACCCGTTGTCCATGTATGTCTTCCACTCAGAGTTCCGGTGATCAACGGTAAGGGATGTTTTAACAGCTTCGTATGCTTTTTCAGCGTCAAAGCCCCTGAAACCTTTCATGTATGCATCGACAATAACAGGAACCGCATGGTTAGCAATCATGCAATAAGTCTCCCCGCCCCATAATGCCCAGATTGGCAGGAAACCCTGGTTGTCATATTGCCTGAGCATGGAGTTTACAAATCCATCCACTTTTTCAGGGCTCAGGATCGTATAAAGCGGATGTGCTGCCCGGTATGTGTCCCACAATGACAAGGTTGAATAAAATGGCTCTTCCCCGGCATCTGCAATATTATTTGGCTGGATGAAAAGATGATAAAGAGAAGTGTAGAACATCGTTTTACTGTCATCGTTCCCTTTCACGTCAACGCGCGACAGAAAATCATTCCATGCGGAGTTGGCTGCTTCCCTGGCCTTGTCGAATTTCCAGCCTGAAGCTTCAGCAGCCATGTTTGCCTTTGCCCCTTCGATGCTTTTCGACGACATGGCAATTTTTACCTGCAGTTTCTCACCTTTCTTCAGGTCAAATGAAAGAGCATATCGCGGCGCTTTCTCATGCTGATCTTTTTTGGGTAGCAATTTTTTGGAAGCTACCGGCTTGCTGAATTCTATCATGTAATAGTAATCCCTTACGAGCCATGCCCTGGTCCTGCAGGAACCTGTGATCACCGTTTCACTTTCAAAATTTACAGTGGCATCGAGCACTTTTCTTGCAAGCTGCTGTTCGCTTCCCACCATTCCACTCTGAAAGTCGATCATCAGTGCGGCATTATCGTTTGTATGATAAGTGAACCTGTAAAGGGCTGCGTGTTCGGTGGCAGTAACTTCTGTACTGACGCCGAAATCACTAAGCTTTACTGCATAATAGCCGGGACGGGCCTGTTCGGAACTCCTGTCGAAGCGGCTTTCGAAACCGGTTCTGTCGGATGTTCCGGTAAATGGCTGAATAAGCAGATCACCGAGGTCGCCAACACCTGTTCCATTCAGGCGGTTCTGGGAAAAGCCGGATATAGTTGAATCCTGGTACTGGTATCCTGCGCAATATTTCCAATCACAATTCCCGGTCTGGGGCCCGGCCTGGATCATTCCGAATGGAACACAAGCCCCGGGAAAGGTGTGTCCGAATTCTGCGGTACCGATTATTGGATTAACATATTTTGTGTAGTCCTGAGCGGTTTCATTGGTGCATGAAATGGATAGAAGCATGATCGTTGCGAACATTACCAGTCTGACATTCGTATTTGGATATTTATATTTCATGATTCCAGGTTTAGATGATTCAGATTATTACGTATGTGACATATCGCAATGCCTGCAGTTACCGTCGCAGTTGATGTTCTGTTTTTCGGCTCTCTGAGGTTTGGGAACAATCTTTTCGCCTGACTCACTGCCACATTGAGGGCATGGGGCTACATTCTTCGAGCACGGACCAAGGATGTAATCTTTATATTCTTTTTTGATGGGTTTATCGGAATCGAATTCGAAGCTGCAATCCTGACAATAAAATTTTGGCATTTCCATTTTGATTTAAGTGCCAAAAATAGGGACTTTTCGGAGAAAACAAGGCAAATGGAAGTCAGAGAGGGCTATGGCAGTTCAAAAATAAATAATGAGGTTTGAATTAAGCAAAAAAAGATATATTTTTGCGCCGTCATCCGGCCCCATAGTTCAATGGATAGAATGGAGGTTTCCTAAACCTTAGATTCAGGTTCGATTCCTGGTGGGGCTACTTAGAACAACAAAACAGGCCTGTAATTCATGAAGTTACAGGCCTTTGTGTTTAAAATTGGAAACAAATCATCTGTTTAACCAGCTCTCCGAATTACCCTGATAATTTCCAGTATTTTTACTTTAAGCCTAAAGGTCCTCTCATGCAGCTTCATCAAAAATATCCGGACAGAACCACCTGATTTCAAATTAAGTAACTATTAATTCAAAATATATTAGTTTTACGGAAACTAACCTATGCACAAATCATGGAAATTTTTTGAAAAGTGCATAATCAAACTGTATGGCTGTCGAGAATTTAACAGAATCACAGGAGGAGATTACAGTACTGAACCAGCTTCTTGCTGTTCAGAATGTCATTTATGTTTTCCACACTCC
>JBLNAO010000176.1:0-12393 GCA_050259395.1 Chloroflexota bacterium | reverse complement strand
AGTGGCCAGGGAATTAGTCAGGAAGTAATTCATCATTCCAGTCTCTGATTACAAATGATTTTACCAGGCCTTCAAGAATAAATGGATCTTCTTTAACAAACTGTTCTGCCGATGAACGGGTTTTAAATATGGCCATATTACCCCTGTCAGTAAAAGGACCAATCCCTAAAACAACTCCCCTTTCAATATACTTATCCACTACAAGTTTATGCCTTGGATAAACAGCCATGACTGATTCCATTGTTGCACCAGATGATTCTCCAATTACTACAGCTTTCATAATCTGACATTTTAAATTAAAAGACAGGATTAAGGTAATTGTTTTACCTGGAATTTAACTAGTAAAAATCAACATGCCGGGGACTACCGGGGTGCATTAACAAATCCTGAATAACTTCCTCAATTTCTGATAAAATGTTCAGCACTTCTTTGGCGGAGCATTCATCCTCAAAATTAAAATCTTTCAGAAATGCGATTTCGCAACTATTGTCAACTTTGAGACTCATACGGGGAAACTCTACTCTCCTGAGAATGTATCCCTTGCTTAGCTTCTTGATAATGAATTTACCGTACTTAAACAAGTTTGCCATATTGAAAAAATTAAGGCACGGAATAGACATTTATCATCCCTTTCAGCCAAAGTTAAATTCAAAGAGATGAATCCCCAGAAATTTTCAATGGAATTCCCAAAGTAATCACCCGGCAGACGGAATTTAAAAATTAAAGGGAATCATTGTTCCCGGGTGGCGATCTGCTTTTATATCATCTTGTCCTGAGAAAATCAGCCAGCTGATTAATATGATCGGTATTTATAAAATCTACGCCGCCCTTTAACAGGACATCCCAGGAAACAGGGTCATCAGGTGCGTTCCAGAATCTGACCTTTTTACCCATTGCATGAATTGAATCAATAATGAAAACCATCCTCTTCCTGTCCGGTTCTGAGATGACGCTTTTACCATCCCAGCCTATCACATTTCTCAGGTTCTCGCTGAAAAGAGGAATTCTTGCAAGCTGGCTATTGCTATATTTTTGTCCAATAATTCCATCGAAAAAGATAAATGAAGGATAGTCCTGATAGGCGGAAGGATCGGGCCTGTTTCCTGAAATAACGACCCTCACTGCATTTGGATTTATCTGTGGATCGAAGATCTCAGGATATTGCTTCAGTTTTACTGTGAGAAGATCAAGAGTAGCGACAGCTCCGGTTTTCAGGTCAATAAGAAGTTGAAGCTCAGAAGGAAAGTCATGCCAGGGCCTGCCCCCGTTATTTTTCACCAGTTTAACAACAGGTTGAAGATAAAGTGCATCTAATGTGCGTTCAGGTTTAATGTCCTGCCGGTCATGTGCCACATAAAGTTCATTGTTAACCAGCCAGATATCTGCTTCAATAGAACTGAAGTGATTATAATAGGCCAGCCAGAACGGTATCACATTGGCATAGTCGTTATGTGAATGAGCTTTAAGACTTTCCTGTGCATTGAATTGCAGGGCGAACGTCAGGAAAAGAATTGAGAGAAATATCTTTTTCATTTTTATAAAGGTAGAAAATAATTGATTCCTCCGGAAGTTCTATAAGACATTCACACAGGCACACAGTTCCTTTTTATGAACACTGTCAGGAATAAAATAATCAGGCTTTTGATGATTATAACATCCGGAAATTTTGATATCTCGGGGATTAAAGAAAACTTTGATATTTTTATATATTAACATAATTCTTAAATGCTTAAGAAGGCTGATAATATCAAAAATCCGGAAGCGATAACCCACGAGCACGACCTGCTGCAATCCGAGACTACGAAACGCAAGCAGGCGGAAAATGAATTAATTGACTATCGGCAGCTTCTGGAGACCACAATTAACCACATACCTGCCGCGGTATGTATAATCAGGGGAAGCGATTTACGGCTACAGCTGATAAATCCGGCTTACCAGGCCATCGCCCCCGGTAAGACAATGGTGGGAAGGACATTGAATGAAATATGGCCGGAAACCGGGCAGGATTTCTCCAATTTTTGCAAACAGGTGCTTGAGACCGGAGAACCATATTACAGGGAAGATGAGTTGAATTTAATCAAGAGAGAAGCTGACAGCGTTCCTGAGAAGGCTTACTTCAGCTGGTCTTTGCATCGTATAAGTCTGCCGCACGAGGCTGGATGGGGATTATTGAATGCCAGCTGGGAGACTACGAAGCGCAAGCTTCTCGAAGATGAGCTTAAGATATATAATGACATCCTGGAAGAAAGAGTGCAGCTTCGCACTAAAGAACTGCAAAAACAGCAGGAGCATCTCCAAAAGATAAACCAGGAATTGTTGCGTTCCAACAGGGAACTTGAAAAATTTGCCTATGTCGCTTCTCATGATCTCCAGGAACCATTGAGAATGGTGACCAGCTTTACACAATTACTGTATGAGAAATACAAAGATCAACTTGATGAGAATGCAAAAGAGTATATACATTTTGCTGTCGGGGGAGCCAAAAGAATGTATGAACTTATTAACGCATTGTTGTCCTACTCAAGGATAAGCAGGAAAGAGGTGACTTTTTCGAAAGTTGATACAAAGAAGATATTGGACTCAGTCAAAGGGAACCTGAACCTGATCCTGAAGGAGAAAAATTGCACATTGGAAACAGCGGATCTTCCTGAAATATATGCCGATAGACATCAAATGATTCAGCTTTTCCAGAACCTCATACTAAACGGAATAAAATTCAGCAAGGACCATCCTCACATTCTCATTTCGTCAAAAACTGAAGAAACCCATCACCTTTTCTCCGTACAGGACCATGGAATAGGAATCGATCCCAGATACTTTGACAGAATATTCGAAATATTCCAGAGACTGACGCCCGGTGAATATGAAGGAACCGGTATCGGATTGGCAATATGCAAGAGAATTGTTGAAAACCACAATGGGAAAATATGGGTTGAATCTGTCCCCGGACAAGGATCGGTATTTAAATTCAGCATTCCTGTCTCTAACCCGATCATTGAATTAAAGTGAGTAATTAATCGTAAACTTCCACATGCAGATTTATTTTGTCAAATCTGCCTGAATCCCTGTATCCTGGTTTGGCCGACCCCGGACAGAAAAAATGAAGAACATCAAATAATTTTATAAATTCGACACATCATTGGCTATCATATTGACGTTATTATTCGAAAAAAATGATTAATCCTAAAAATTTAATCACCCCCAGGAGCGACAAACATACCTGGAGTTTTTCAAGGGTTGGGGGGGTCAACAGGGTAAACCTCGAAACAGGAATGGACCTGGTTCATCTCGAAAATCTCGACCAAAAGCTATGGACTGCACTGAGCTGTCCGGTTTATGGACTGGAAATAGATTATAAAACACTTGAATTGATCGATTCGGATAAGGATAATAAAATCCGGGTTCCGGAAATCATTCAAGCTGTCAAATGGGTCACTTCTCTCATCAAAAATCCGGATGATCTGACCAAAGAAAATCAGGTTTTGCCTCTCGCCTCCATAAATGACAACACTGATGAAGGGAAAATTTTAATTCAGTCGGCAAAACAGATTTTGTCAAACTTAGGGAAGCCGGAAAAAGAAGAAATTTCTGTTGAAGAAACCTCTGATACGGTAAAAATATTCTCCGACACAAAATTCAACGGCGATGGTATCATAACAGAATACTCATCTGACGATCTGAATATCAAACACCTCATAAGTGATATCATATCATGTATGGGATCTGCAACTGACCTGAGCGGTAAAGAGGGAATCACACTCGATCATGTAAATGACTTCTATGCAAACTGCCAGGCATATTCAGACTGGCATGCGAAAGCGGAGGTTAACTCTAAAAAAATATTGCCCTTTGCCGGCTCAACCAGTGAGGCCCTGGCCGTTTTCAATTCAATTAAGGGTAAAGTGGAAGATTATTTCCTGAGATGCCATTTATCTGAATTTAATCCAGATTCTTCGGACATCCTGAATTCTCTTGATTCCAGGTACGAGGAAATACGGCACAGGGACCTGTCAGGCTGCATTAATGAAATTGCATCCTTTCCTCTCGCCAGGATAGAAGGAAAACCAAAGCTCCATCTTAGAAACGGATCCAATCCGGCATGGAAGGAAGCTCTTGCCCGCTTTGACAAATTAGTTATGTCAAGGCTTTTTCCGGGAAAAGAATATCTTGATGAGTCTGACATGGAGGTAATCAACAAAACCTTTGATGATTACAAGCAGTGGCTTTCAGAAAAGAAGGGAACATGCATTGAAAAACTCGGGCTGGTCAGAGTAAGGGAAATCCTGTTCGATGGAACAGAAGAAATCCTGTGCTCTCTTATTGAACAGGATAAAGCACTGGAGATAAATACAAAAAATATTTTCCAGGTTGACAAGCTTGTAAGATATCACAGGGACCTCTTCAAACTGCTTAAGAACTATGTCACTTTTTATGATTTTTACTCCCCCGACACCGAGGCAATTTTCCAGGCTGGAAAATTATATATCGATCAGCGTTGCTGCGATCTTTGCCTCAAGGTGACTGACATGGGAAAGCACAACTCTCTTGCCCGGTTAAGCGGGTTATGCCTGATTTATTGTGATTGTTATTCTGCCGGAAAGAAAATGACCATAGTCGCTGCTTTGACAGACGGCGACATTTATAATATTGAAGTTGGCAGAAATGCTATTTTCTATGACAGAAAAGGAGATCACTGGGATGCAACAATCGTAAAGATCATTGACAATCCGATAAGCATAAGACAGGCTTTCTGGTCGCCTTACATAAAAGTTTCGAAATTTATCTCTTCACAGATCGAGAAAGTTGCATCTGCAAAAGAAAAAGAAGTTGATGCAGTTGCCACGTCAGGGGTACAAAATGCCACGACCAGATTAGATTCCGGGATGAAGGAGTCATTAAGCTCATCACAAAGTTTAAAATTGAGCGCCCCAGCCCAGGCAGCAGCTCCGGCTCAACCATTCGATATCGGCAAGTTTGTGGGAATTTTTGCTGCAATCAGCCTGGCATTTGGTGCAATAGGTTCCGTGATAACATCGATACTGACCGGATTTTTAAGTCTTGCATGGTGGAAAATGCCATTGGCATTACTGGGAGTCATACTGGCCATTTCCGGACCTTCAATGGTGATAGCCTGGCTTAAGCTGCGAAAAAGAAACCTGGCGCCTTTACTGGATGCAAACGGATGGGCGGTTAATGCACGTTCAACTATTAATATAACCTTTGGAAATACATTGACTCACCTGGCCAGGCTACCCATAAATTCCAAGGTTAATCTTCTTGACCCATTCTCAAAAAAGAAAAGGCCATGGATCCCGGCATTGATAATCTTCATCCTTCTATCCATAAGTATTTACTTATTATGGCAATACGGCTTCCTGGGCAAGTGGGGAATAATTTAAAATGACGGAAGGACATCAGCAAGTCGTGATCCTTTCCTGGAGAGCCTGCCCAGCGGGACCTCCTGGAAATTAATTCAATTGTATATCTTTATAGATAATAACCGCTTAACCCATGGAAAACTCTGATAAACAACTGAAATTAATTTATAAAGCCGGGGCCATCTCTACAATTATCGTTTTATGTGGCATTATTATCGATATGGCAGCAGGCACATTGACCGGGGGAAATGTGGCTGCGCTTCCTCAAACTGCTGTCGGCCGGTTCAATCAGTTCCGGGAAAACGAATTATTGGGTCTGTATAACCTCGATCTGCTTAATGTGATCAACCAGATCATATTGATACCTTCGATTTTTGCTTTATATTCAATTCATAGAGAGACCAACAAGCCATCCGCGGCTCTGTCGTTGATATTATTTCTTGTCGGAACAACCATCTTTATAGCCGGAAATACTGCAATGACAATGCTCGACCTCAGCCATAAGTATTTTGGCGCGAACTCAGATGAACAAAGAATGCTGCTTTCAGCTGCAGGAGAAGCAATGCTTGCAAAAGGTTCACATGGAAGCCTGGGCGTTTTTATGGGATTCGCATTGCCAACATTTGCCAATGTACTGATGTCATGTGTTATGTTAACCGGAAGAATTTTCAGCCGGAGCACCTCATATATTGGAATTATCGGCAATTCATTGATGGTTATTTACCTTGTTCTGATAACTTTCATCCCAGGGGTGGACAGCATGGCGCTGATTTTTGCCATGCCCGGAGGAATATTGGTAATGATCTGGATGATCATGTACACAATAAGATTATTCAAGATAAGTCAAACTTAAAAAATCTGTAAGTCGTTTTTTATTTCCGATGAAATTACGCCGATTGTGATTCAATTTTAAAAAAGAAGGTGTTTCAATTTTATTTTGAAACACCTTTCAATTTTTTCCCTGCGCACAGTTATACAACTGCCTCAACAACACCCTCCTGCACTTCAAAGATTTCGTCAGCAACCAAACCATGAGCTTCACGGTGTACAATCATGGCCGATTCTTTGTCGGGTGCTTCCACAAGACAAAAAACTTTGCCGTTTGTTGTGTCGTACCAATACTTCAGGTATTTGACATTATATTTCCCCTGAATTTCAAGATCCTTGGCATGAGCTTCCGCAACAGCTTCAGTAGTCAATCCCGGAACATCCTGGTGTATGTCTAAAAACAATGGCATTTTTACCTCCTTTTTTATTCAAGTTAAAATGGTAAGTCACAGTTATAAACAAAATATACCAGTATAAGTTTTAGAGCAAGTGTAAGCGTGTCTGCCTGCCGGATGATGATCTTAAATGCCATAATCTTCATTGATTGTATTACTACGTTTAGTGATGAATTCTGTCAAGCCGTTGAATAAAATTCGAATTTAATTTCATACAGGATAATTTCGCACCTTATGAAGAAAGGTGTTTAAATTCAAAATCATTTTTTATGAAAATTTTAAGAAGTTCATTATCGATATTGGTGGCAGCCCTGGTGATTTCAGGTTGCGCATCAATGAATAAAACGCAAAAAGGAGCTGTCATTGGAACAGCCGCCGGAGCCGGAGTGGGAACAGTTGTAGGTAAAGCCTCCGGCAATACCGCTCTTGGAGCAATTATCGGCGCTGCCGTCGGAGGTACAACCGGGGCAGTGATAGGACACAAAATGGATAAGCAGGCTGAAGAAATAAAGAAAACTGTTCCTGACGCCACAGTTGAACGGGTGGGTGAAGGCATAGTTGTTGAATTCAGCAGTAATGTATTGTTTGCACTAAACAAAAGTGATCTGTCTTCTGATGCAAAAATGAATCTTGACAAACTTGTCACAGTATTGAATACCTATCCTGATACCAACATTGAAATTCAGGGCCATACTGATAACAGTGGTTCCGAGGCATATAATCAGACACTGTCGGAGAAAAGAGCAGCGTCCGTTTCAACTTACCTCGTAAACAAATCCATTCTTTCCCAGAGAGTTACAATCAAAGGCTTCGGAGAAACAGTACCTAAGTACGATAACACGACTGAAGGTGGCAGAGCCCAAAACCGCAGGGTGGAGTTTTTGATCTCCGCAAACGAGAAAATGAAAGCTGCTGCTGCAAGCGAAGCCGGTAAATAGATTACAATAATCATTGATTGAGGAACTTAAAATGGAATCGTTCCATACAAATATTGGCGATGTATAACTTAATTAATTCTATTATGAAAAAAATCCTGTTAACATTAACAATTGCCTTTTGTCTTACAATTTTCGTAAACGCTCAGGATTATAATACCGGGATCGGCTTGCGCGGAGGACCATATATTGGTTTTACCGTCAAACACTTTTTAAGTGAAAAATCAGCCATTGAGGGCATTGTTTCCACCAGGTGGAAAGGCATTGAATTCACCGGATTATATGAAATCCAGAATCAGGCATTTAACGTGGACAGGCTGAACTGGTATTTCGGCGGAGGAGCCCATCTCGGATTCTATAACGGGAATTACACGAAATGGGGAACAACCGGGACAACCTACACTACTGCTGGTATCGATGGCATATTAGGACTGGAATATAACTTCAGTGAGGTGCCCATAAGTCTCAGTGTTGACTGGAAACCTGCTTTCAATATTATTGGCTATTCAGGATTCTGGGGAGACAATGGAGCTCTTTCCATCAGATACATTTTCTAAGTAAATAACGGCATAGTCTACTGTTATCTTTATTCAGGGCTGTTTCATTCAACAGCCCTTTTTACATTTCCGGTGTTGCTGGATTGAAGATTTAATACTCACTTATAACATATAATCAAAATAAACTTTTAAAAAGTGTGTTATATTTACTTAGGCTTCCGGGGAAGAGTCTTATCAAATCTTGCTAAAATGAAACAAATCGAAGTTGATTCCCGACAATTAACAGAAGGTACTTTACATCGTACAATTTTAAATAATCTGGATCAGGGATATTGCATCATAAAAATGATTTTTGACGAAAGCGATGTCCCGGTGGATTATATCTTCCTTGAGACTAATCCGGCATTCGAGGAACATACGGGATTGAAAAATGCTGTTGGTTCAAGAATAAAGGAACTGAACCCTCTTCACGAAGATCATTGGTTCAGGATCTATGGTGATGTTGCAAAATCAGGGAAAGCAGTGCATTTCGAAAATTCAGCTTCAAATCTCAAAGGGGGTGTCTTGTACGATGTGAATGCATTCCGGGTTGGTGATCCCGGAGATGACCTGGTTGCAGTATTCTTCAAGGATATCACCATTCGCAAACAAATGGAGAGACTGAATGAATTCAATGAAGGACGCAACCGTGTGCTCTCCGAAGTCGCATCAGAACTTCTGAGAGAACAGGATGTACAGAAGGGAATTGATAATATCGGTCAGATTGTAATGAAATTTATACATTGTCAGATGTTTTTCAACTTCCTGGTTGTGCCTGAAGGAAAAAGGCTCCACCTTAATGCCTGTCATGGTATAACCAAAAAACAAGCTAAAAATATTGAATTGCTGGATTTTGGAGTTGCAGTATGCGGATGCGTGGCTGCCGGCGGTAAGCGAATCATTGCTGAGAACATCCAGAATAGTGAAGACAAACTGACAAAACTTATAAAAGGATATGGAGTCAGGGCTTATTGCTGCCATCCTCTGTTAATTGCAAATTCAGTAATAGGTACGCTTTCCTTCGGAACGACTGAACGGGACCAATGGAATGCATCTGAAATTGACTTTATGCAGTCAGTAAGTGGATTGATGTCTGTTGCACTTCACCGGAAACGGCTTGAAGAAGAACTTATCAAAGGCCGTGAACAACTCGAACATGCCCAGTCAATAGGCAATATTGGCAATTGGAGACTTGATTTGATTAAGAATGAATTGCAGTGGTCCAACGAAAACTACCGGATCTTTGGTCTTGAAAAGGGTACACCACAAAATTATGAAAGCTTCCTCTCCCGGGTTCATCCCGAAGATCGTGAATATGTTGATCGAAAATGGACAGAGGGTCTTGTCAGCAGGGATTATGATATTGAACACCGCATCGTTGTGGATGGAAAAATCAAATGGGTCCGTCAAAAGGCCTTTATTGAATTCGATGAAAATGGTAAGGTATTGGCCGGGGTCGGTATAACCCAGGATATAACAAAAAGGAAAATTGCAGAGAATGATTTGGCGAAAGCTAAAATAAAGCTTGACCTTGCTCTTGAAAATGGGAAAATCGGCTTAATTGAATGGAATCGAAAAATCAATGAGGTGGTTCTCGACGAAAGAGCGGCTAACATGCTCGGTCTTGAGCACAGCACTTCCAAAATCACATTTAACAGACTGGAAGACCTCATTCATGATGAGGATTTACAACGATTGAAAAGTACAATCAAAAAGATGTTTGTTTCAAAACTACCCCTCGAAACAGTCTTCAGGAACCGTTCTGATCCTTCTGATTACATCTCAATGCGGGCAGACATTGTTTATGACAATAAAGGCAAGCCATCCGGAATGCTGGGAGTCTGCCTGGATATGACTGCCATTAAGGAGGATACGGAACAAGCTCTCATTAAGCTGAATGAGGAACTATCACGATCCAATGATGATCTTCAGCAGTTCGCTTATGTAGCATCACATGACCTCCAGGAACCACTAAGAACAATAGCCAGCTTCTCACAGCTTCTGCAGCTTCAATATAGCGATAAGCTCGATGAGAAGGCAAATGAATATATAAACTTCGCAGTTGATGGCTCAAAACGGATGTATGAACTTTTGAACGGATTGCTTGCCTATTCCAGGGTTCAGACAAAGGCAGCTGCCCTCTCGGAAATCAACATGGAGGTAGTTGTTCAGAAAGTAAAGAGAAATCTCAAATTGTTGGTAGATGAATCAGGAGCTGAAATCATCAGTGGCAAATTGCCTTTTGTATATGCTGATGAGAACCAGATGCTCCAGTTGGTGCAGAACCTCGTTGATAATGCTATCAAATTCTGTAAGCGAAAACCGGTTATCCATATTTCATGCAAGACTCATGGCGGTAAGCATGTCTTCAATGTGCAGGATAACGGTATCGGCATAGAACAACAGTATTTTGACAGGATCTTTCGTATCTTCCAACGATTGCACCTGAAGGATGAATACAAAGGTACCGGCATAGGTCTTGCTATCAGCAAGAAAATTGTTGAACGGCATGGTGGTGAAATTTGGGTTGAATCAACCCCGGGACATGGGTCATCATTTTGCTTCATCCTTCCCAATTAATCATTAAAAACAAGCAGAGGAATACCTTAGGGAACAAAGGTGGAATTAAATCTTCCGACAGTCTAATTCGTTTTTTCCACATCGGATTCAACTATCCTCCTCAACCTGCGTGGATTAAGCTCAATTTCTGATGGCGCTGCAGAAATAAAGGTATTTTCCATCGGGAGCCAATGAGGGAAAAGTTTCAGGCTCCGGGTTCCTGAGAGGGCACGTTCGGTTATTACTCTGTTTTTTTTGCTTCCTCAGCAACAGTATTCCGGATTTGCATGCTGAATAATACTTTCCTATTTTTATACAAACATTTACCAGCTTTTAAAATAAAACAGGTCATTTATCCCTGACCGACCGGACTGCAAAAACAGAAATGGAAAACTAATAAAACCTTAAACTTTATTAAAATGAGTGAAAACAGACGTTCTTTCATTAAAAAGTCAGCCCTGGCTACCGCAGGAATTGCAGTTGCCCCGGCTTATATTAAAGGATTTCAACAGGTAAAACCAAGCGACAGGCTCAATGTAGGAGTTATCGGAATACATGACCGCGGAGGTTTGTATAACGGAAGCGGGCATACGGCAAACTTTACCAAGATAAAAGAGACAAGGGTTGCCGCCATATGCGACTGTGTCGAATATCTTTTACCTAAAGCTGTCACAGATATAGAAAGTCTCGGCGGTGAAAAGCCCGGGACCTACACCGATTATCGCAAAATGCTTGAAAATAAGGATTTGGATATTATTTCAATTGCCACACCAGGCTACTGGCATGCATTAATGGCAGTCAATGCCTGCCAGGCCGGCAAGGATGTATATGTTGAAAAACCAATATCATATAATGTCGACGAAGGAAGGAAAATGATCCAGGCAGCAAGAAAGTATGACAGAATAGTGCAGGCCGGCACCCAGCGCAGATCTAACAGGCTATCCCTTAAGGCAATACAACTTCTCAAAGAAGGAGTCATCGGGGACGTATACATGGGCCGCGGAACTGTTTACCGCACGCGAACGGATATAGGCAGGAAGCCTGACATCGCTGTCCCGCAGGGAGTTAATTGGGATCTCTTCAGGGGACCTGCGCCGATGATCCCGTTCAACGAAAATCATTTCCTCTACAACTGGCACTGGTACTGGGATACAAGCACCGGTGAGTTTGGCAATAATGGAATCCATGTGATGGACATAATAAGGCTTGGCATGAACATCAATGAACATCCCAGGAAAATTTCATGTTGCGGGGGATTTTATGCCTATAAAGAAACATCTGACCAGGAGGTCCCCAACTTCCAGGTTGCTACATTCGAATACTCAAACGGAAGTGTACTGGAACTGGAAGTCAGAAGCCTTCCCACCCCTTCTGAGCCATACAGCCACCTTTGGCTCGGGACCAAGGGTTATGCAATCATACAGGGTGGAGCTTTCCAGGTATTTCAGGGAGGCAGGGGGCCTGCCACAACCGGGGGACAAACGGGCACTGCTGCATTCGCGTCGGGAGCACAACAGGACAGAACTGCCAAACCATCAATGCAAGTCACCGATGCTGATCTTGAACCGGATCCAAGATGGGACGAAATAACAAAATCAGGAATTGATTATCATTTCCAGAACTTCGTCGATTGTGTAATCAGCCGCAAGAGACAAAACCTGGTAGCCGAAATAGAAAGCGGCCACATGTCAACTGCAATGATGCATCTTGGAAATATATCATACCTTACCGGAAGAAAGCTTGAATTTGAATCTGACACTGA
>JBLNAO010000175.1:0-9106 GCA_050259395.1 Chloroflexota bacterium | reverse complement strand
GGAGGATGGGATGAAATGATGAGGATCTGCCAGGCCGTTCCTGTAAATGATTATGGAGATACTATGACTGACCTGATCAGATCACCTAAGGACCCGGAATATCCCTGGACCGGTGTTATACTTGGTTCCGCCATCATCGGTTTTTGGTACTGGTGCACTGACCAGTATATCGTTCAGAGGGTTTTGTCGGGACGTAACCAGGCTGAATCACGAAGAGGCGCTATTCTCGGTGCCGCTTTCAAGGTAACTCCCGTATTTATCTTTCTTATCCCGGGAATGATAGCTTACGGGCTTAATGCAAAAGGCATCATAACACTTCCGGATTCTGATTCAGCTTTTTCGGTTCTTGTCAAGGAACTTCTCCCCGTAGGTTTCAAAGGCCTGGTCGTGGGTGGTATACTTGCTGCACTGATGAGCTCTCTTGCATCGTTGTTCAATTCATCTGCAACTCTCTTCACTGTCGATTTTTATCAGAAGTACAAACCCCAGGCCCCCGAGAAGGAGCTTGTGAAGGTAGGAAGGATAGCCACCGTTGTGGTTGTTGTTCTCGGAATACTCTGGATCCCTGTAATGAAGGGCCTCGGGAAAGTTCTGTATGCTTACCTTCAGGATGTCCAGTCGCTGCTGGCCCCGGGCATTGCCGCTGTATTCCTTCTTGGTATTGCTTCAAAGAGAACAACGCCGGCTGCAGGTCTGACAGGCCTTATCACAGGATTTATTCTTGGCATGCTAAGGCTTGCTCTTAAGATCTTTGCCGGAGGAATGAGCCAGGACAGTATAATTTACCAGATTTTCCTTGCTCCTAACTGGCTGCATTATGAGATTGCTCTCTTTGTGCTTGTAATAATCATAATGATGGTCACAAGCATGATGACAAGGAAGGCAGATCCTGCTGCAATCAGGGGACTATATGTCGGTTCCGCCACAGCTGAAGAAAGAGCCATAACAAGGGCAAGCTGGAACAACTGGGACCTGCTGTTCTCAGGTATCGTAATTGTGATTGTTGTCTGGTTCTATGCTTATTTCTGGTAAAATATGAAAATTTCACAGAGATGCACAGAGTAGCACAGAGGTACACAGAGTTAAAGCTCTCTGTGAAACTCTGTGGTTCTCTGTGGTCCTCTGTGTAACAATAAAAAGCTTATGAAAAACATTAACTTAAAAGAGATCTGGTTCATAACAGGCAGCCAGCATTTATACGGTCCGGAGACACTCTGGCAGGTTGCAGAAGATTCCAAAGCGATCGCTGCAGCACTTGATAAATCCCCGAAGATTAATCAAAAGATCGTTTTCAAGCCGGTACTCACAACCCCGGAATCGATCACTGAAATATGCACCGAAGCCAACAGCTCGAAGCAATGCATCGGGCTCATAGCATGGATGCACACCTTCTCTCCGGCGAAAATGTGGATAAGGGGATTGTCTCTTCTTAACAAGCCAATGCTTCACCTTCATACACAGCTCAACCGCGATATCCCCTGGGGCAACATCGACATGAATTTCATGAACCTCAACCAGTCAGCTCACGGCGACCGTGAATTCGGCTTCATCGGCACGAGGATGAGGATGAACAGGAAAGTCGTGGTCGGACATTACCAGGATGATGAAGTTTTAAGCAAAATAGCTGTTTGGGTGAGGGTGGCCGCCGCATTTGCCGATGCACAGGAAATGAAAGTTGCACGCTTCGGCGACAACATGCGCGATGTTGCCGTTACCGAGGGAAATAAGGTCAGCGCACAGATCCAGATGGGGTACTCCGTTTATGGCTATGGTGTCGGCGACCTGGTAAAAGTTGTTAATGGTGTGCCCGATTCATCGGTAAAGAAGCTTATTGAAGAATACGGTTCACATTATGCCTTGACTAAAGATGTGGCAGGATCCGAAACACTCAGGGAAGCTGCACGTATTGAAATTGGAATGAGGCAATTCCTTGAGAATGGGAATTTTAAAGCTTTCACAACAACATTCGAGGATCTTCATGGCCTGAAACAGCTTCCCGGGCTCGCTGTTCAGCGCCTGATGGCAGATGGTTACGGTTTCGGCGCAGAAGGCGATTGGAAAACTGCTGCACTTGTCCGTTCGATGAAGGTGATGGCAGAAGGCCTTGAGGGCGGCACTTCATTCATGGAAGATTATACTTATCACTTCGATCCTGAAGGTATGAGGGTCCTTGGCGCCCACATGCTGGAAGTTTGTCCGACAATAGCCCTTGGGAAGCCCAAAGTGGAAGTGCACCAGCTCTCGATAGGTGGAAAAGCTGATCCGGCAAGGCTTGTCTTCAGGACCTCACCCGGAAATGCAATTAACGTGTCTGTCATAGACCTGGGTAACAGGTTCAGGATGATCGTCAATGATGTTGAGGTTGTGGAATGTCCCGACATGCCTAAGCTTCCGGTTGCCAGCGTGCTCTGGAAACCGCTTCCTGACCTGAAGACGGGTGCAGCGGCATGGATACTTGCAGGAGGCGCTCATCATACGGGCTTCAGCACCGCTGTCAATGCAGAATATCTTGAAGATTTCGCTGAAATGATGAATGTTGAATTCGTCCATATCGGCGAAGGATGCAGCATCAGCGAATTTAAGAAGGAGCTGAGGTGGAATGAAGTGTGCTATAAGTGAATTCACTATTCACTATTCACTATTCATTGAATTATGCTCGATTCTCTCAAACAACGGGTTTTCAAAGCAAACCTCGACCTGGTTCGCCATGGTTTGGTAATACACACATGGGGCAATGTGAGCGGGAAAGATCCGGCGACAGGACTCATCGTCATTAAACCTTCAGGTGTCAGCTATGATACAATGAAAGAAGAAGACATGGTCGTCATGGATGCTGATGGCAAAGTTGTTGAAGGCAGGTTCAAGCCGTCTACAGATGCTCCCACACACATCATTCTTTACAAGGAATTCGGCATGATAGGAGGGGTTGTGCATACACATTCTACCTATGCCACTTCCTGGGCCCAGTCGGGCAGGGCAATACCTGCATTCGGCACAACACATGCTGACCATTACCATGGGGAGGTGCCGTGCACAAGGATATTGACTGACCAGGAGATTTATACTGATTATGAGATAAATACAGGAAGGGTGATAGTTGAATCATTCGGAAAAATTGATCCCATGGCGGTGCCATCGGCGCTTGTTCACAGTCATGGCCCTTTCTGCTGGGGTGAAGATCCTGAAAAAGCGGTATACAATGCAATAGCACTCGAAGAAATTGCGAGGATGGCTTTCAACACGGTTATGCTTGAAAGGACGGAACAGGTAGAGCAGTCTCTCCTCGACAAACACTTCAAAAGAAAGCACGGCAGGGATGCCTATTACGGACAAAAATAAAATTCGTTATGCCTGATAAATATGTAATTGGAATCGATTACGGGACCGACTCTGTGAGGTCGGTGGTTGTAAGCACCAAAGACGGTAAGACTTTGGGAAGTTCGGTTTTTGAATATCCGAGGTGGAAAAAAGGACTGTACTGCAATCCTTCAGAAAACCGTTTCAGGCAGCATCCGCTTGATTATGTAGAAGGTCTGGAACAAACAATAAAGGGAGCTCTCAGGGATGTATCTCAGGAAATCAGGGAGAATATTGTCGGTATAACTGTCGACACAACAGGTTCCACACCGGTAGCTGTGGACAAATCCGGTGTGCCGCTTTCCCTGAAGCCAGGCTTTGAAAATGATCCTGATGCCATGTTCGTCCTCTGGAAAGATCACACCGCAGTAAAGGAAGCTGCTGAGATAAATGAACTGGCAAGGTCGTGGGGAGGTATTGACTTCACGAAATTTGAAGGAGGAATATACTCGTCGGAATGGTTCTGGGCCAAGGTTTTGCATGTCCTCAGGAACAGCGAAAAGGTGAGGAAGGAAGCCTGGTCGTGGGTAGAGCATTGCGACTGGATACCTGCCCTGCTTACAGGAAAAACCGATCCGCTGAAAATAAAAAGAAGCCGTTGCGCGGCAGGACATAAGGCAATGTGGCATGAAGCTTTCAAAGGACTGCCGGAGGAAAAGTTCCTTGTTAAGCTCGATCCAGTTCTCAAAGGATTGAAAGACAGGCTCTTCACTGAAACATTTACCTGTGAAACGGTTGCAGGCACACTTTCACCGGAATGGGCTGACAAGCTCGGCCTCTCAAAAGATGTCAGGGTCGGAGCGGGTGCATTCGATGCGCATCTCGGGGCAGTCGGAGGGGAGATCATGCCATTCCATCTTGTCAAGGTAATGGGGACTTCGACATGCGATATGATGGTTACTTCCACAAAAGAACTTGGTGACAAACTGGTGCCGGGCATATGCGGACAGGTTGATGGTTCAATAATCCCCGGCATGGTCGGCCTTGAAGCCGGCCAGTCGGCATTTGGCGATATTTATGCCTGGTTCGGCAAGCTCCTGATGTGGCCTGTAACTGAAATCATTTCAAAAATGAGCTGGCTCGATGAAGCTTCACGAATAAGGATAGAACAGGAAGCATCTGATAAGATAATTTCCGGGCTGAGCCGTGAGGCTGAATCTTTGCCTGTCGAAGAAACCGGGATCATTGCGCTTGACTGGATGAACGGCAGACGCACGCCAGATGCGAACCAGGCGCTGAAAGGAGCCATAGCCGGATTGTCGCTTGGCTCCGATGCCCCAAGGATATTCAGGGCATTGGTGGAGGCGACGGCATTCGGGTCAAGAATGATAAATGAGAGATTCATTTCTGAAGGAATAAGGATCGATGGAGTAATTGCAATCGGAGGAGTGGCCAAAAAGAATCCTTTTGTAATGCAGATTGTGGCAGAT
This sequence comes from Chloroflexota bacterium, assembly GCA_050259395.1. Lineage (GTDB taxonomy): Bacteria > Bacteroidota > Bacteroidia > Bacteroidales > VadinHA17 > LD21. Next base: position 4,319 of record JBLNAO010000175.1, on the reverse strand, counting down.
GTTCTCAACATGCCAATCCGTGTTGCAAAATCCGACCAGACATGTGCTCTCGGATCTGCAATGGCAGCCTCGGTAATGGCAGGTGTTCACAAAGATTTCGCTGCTGCGCAGAAGGCCATGGGAGGCGGGTTCGAGAAAGAGTACAAACCTGATCCTGCAAGGGCGGCCAAATACGATGCCCTCTACTGTAAGTACAGGAAACTGGGGGAATTCATCGAGAAAAACAACATTTGATAGAAGAGAGACGGATCTGTGACCCGTCTCCACGTCAACAAAACATTATAAGTGATAAACCAACAACCTATGAAAAAATTGAGTTTTTCCAGTTTAATTGTTATTTTATTAACAATATTTCTGCCTGCCCGCGGGCAAAATACCGAAACAAACCAGCTTGTCATCATTGCCAATCATCCCGGCGTAACTATCAGCAAGGATATTTACGGGCACTTCTCTGAACATCTCGGGACCTGCATCTATGGCGGACTTTGGGTTGGAAAGGATTCAAAGATTCCGAATACAGATGGCATCCGCAATGATGTTCTCTTCGCCCTTCGCGAGATAAAAGTTCCTAATCTCCGTTGGCCGGGAGGATGCTTTGCAGACACTTACCACTGGAAAGACGGCATTGGTCCTCAATCGCAACGGGCCTCGATCGTGAACACCAACTGGGGCGGGGTTACAGAGGATAATTCTTTCGGAACTCACGAATTCATGCGTTTGTGTGAACTGCTCGACTGCGATGCCTACATAAACGGAAATGTCGGTTCCGGTACAGTCCAGGAGATGGCTGAATGGGTTGAATACCTTACTTCAAATGCAGAGAGCCCGATGACAAAGCTCCGCAAGCAAAATGGACGCGAGGAACCCTGGAAAGTAAAGTATTTCGCAATAGGAAACGAAAACTGGGGCTGCGGCGGGAACATGACAGCCGATTATTATTCCGATGTGATGAGACGTTTCTCCACATACCTCAATAATTATGGAGGCAACAGGCTTTACCGCGTCGCATGCGGTCCTTCCGACTTTAATTACGATTGGACGGAAACACTGATGAAGGACAGGGGCGCACAGGGAAGATTCCAGGGTGTTTCACTTCATTATTATTCTGTGCCGGGCGGCTGGGGAAGCAAAAACTCAGCTACTAAATTCAGCGAAGCCGACTGGTTTGAAACCATGCGTCTCAACCTCCAGATGGATCAGCTCCTGAAGGGGCACAAGGCCATCATGGACCGCTACGATCCGATGAGAACAAAGGGTCTTGTCGTTGATGAATGGGGCAACTGGTTCCAGGTTGAACCCGGAACAAACCCCGGCTTCCTATACCAGCAGAACACTATGAGAGATGCCGTCACAGCAGCAATACACCTCAATATCTTCAACCAGCATGCCGACCGTGTTAAAGTTGCCAATCTTGCACAGATGGTGAACGTGCTCCAGTCAGTCATCCTCACAAAAGAGGATAAGATGGTGCTTACACCTACATACCATATATTCAGGATGTTCAGGGTGCACCAGGAGGCACAGCTTCTCACAACTGATCTGAAATGCGAAAACTACACTGTTGAGAAAAGGCAGATTCCTGCAATATCAGCTTCAGCATCAGTTGACAAGGAAGGTAAAATGCACATCTCCATTGCCAATATCAACCCTAACAAGCCAATCACACTTACCTGCCCGGTAATAGGAGATACCTACAGGAATATAACAGGGGAAATTCTTACTTCCGGTGAAATGAGCTCATTCAATACATTCGAAAATCCTGAAACTTTGAAACCTGAATCTTTCAAAGGGTTCAGCTATAAAAACGGTATCCTCACAGTGAATATGCCGTCTAAATCGGTAGTGGTACTGGAACTGACAAAATAACTTTATCATAATCACCGGTATTATGAAAAGAACATTTTTTATTCAAATGGCAGCCATTTTCATTGTTGCCTTTATCTCTTTAACAGCATATGGTCAGGCTCTTGTCCTGAAGAAGAACCTCGCTGCCGTGGCAGTTCCTACCGTGTCATTCAGGGAGGGAATGATTATGAGCTCCCTTAATGACGGACTTCTTCCAAACAACACGGGCCCGGTGCGGAGCGGATCAGGAAGGCCTCAGCAGAGGGCAACCGGCCAATGGGTCCAATATGAATGGAACCAGGCCGTTGTCACCGGTGAAGTTGCAGTTTACTGGTGGAATTTCGGGAACTCGGTGACGCTGCCCCAGGCCTACAGGTTCAGCTACTGGGATGGGAAAGAATTTATCGGGGTAAAAAATGCAGCAGGGCTTGAGACAGGTAATAACAAATACAATATTACGACATTTGACCAGGTAAGGACAACACGCCTGAGGCTCGAGGTGGATTCCGCCATAAGGTTTCCTTCGACAATACTGGAATGGGAAGTATTCCAGGCGCCGGGTTCGCCTGATCACCCGCCCGTTGTGACTGCCGGCGCCGACAGGGTGGTGATGTCCGGAGGCAAAACTTATCTTGCCGGTTCGGTAAGGTCTGTCACTTCCGGCCTGAAGACAACCTGGAGCAAAGCTTCAGGCCCGGGAAATGTGACTTTCTCCGATGCTTCATCACTTAAAAGCAATGCAACATTCAGCCTCCCGGGAGAATATACCTTATTACTTACTGCCAGGGAAGGAACTCTTGAATCATCGTCAAGTCTGATTGTAAAGGTTCAACAGCCCCCTCCCGAAAAAAGACTCGATGTTGTATATACAAAAAACTATAAAATAAACAGCCCTCTGTGGAATGACAGGGCTAAAGCGCTTATCGTAAACTGGATTCCATGGTGCATAAGCCAGATTGAAAGAACCGATCTGAAGCTTGGCGAAGGAGGACTCGACAATTTTATTGAAGCAGGGAAAGCTCTTCGCGGTCAGCCCCATGGCAAACATCTGGGTTATGTTTTTTCGAATGCCTGGGTGCATCAGACAGTCGAATCCATGTGCATCGCCTTAATGATAGATCCCCAGGGTGACAAGGAGATTATTGCCTCACAGGAGAAGATGAGGAAGACTCTCGAAAAATGGATACCGGTAATCCTTGCCGCCCAGGAACCTGACGGTTACCTTCAGACTGCATACACCCTTCGCGACACTGCAAGATGGAAGGGAAGATGGGAAGTCAGGACAAGGGGAAACCATGAAGGCTATGTTGCCGGGTATTTCCTCGAATCGGCAATCAATCATTATACCCTTACAAATGGCGGCGACAAGCGCCTCTACAACGCTGCTAAAAAGCTGGCCGATTGCTGGGTTGCAAATATTGGTCCGGGCAAAAAGGCATGGTACGATGGTCACCAGGAGATGGAACAGGCTCTTGTCCGTTTCGGGAGATTCGTGAACGACATGGAAGGCAGCGGACATGGCGATAATTATATCAGCCTTGCAAAGTTCCTGCTCGATTCACGCAACAATGGAAGCGAATATGATCAGAGCCATGTACCTGTGCAGCAGCAATATGAAGCCGTGGGGCATGCCGTACGCGCCGCCTATAACTATTCCGCCATGTCGGATGTTGCAGCCGAAACAGGCGATGTAGATTACCAGAGTGCAGTCATGTCTCTCTGGGACAATATCGTCAACAAGAAATATTACGTTACCGGAGGTATCGGCAGCGGTGAAACTTCTGAAGGATTCGGCCCTGACTACTCGCTGAGAAACAATGCTTATTGTGAATCGTGCTCCAGCTGCGGCCTCATCTTTTTCCAGCATAAGATGAACATCGCTTATCACGATGCGAAGTATGCCGACCTCTATGAAGAAACAATGTATAATGCCCTCCTCGGCTCGATGGATCTCGACGGTAAAAATTTCTACTACGATAATGAGCTTGCCTCATCGCAGTCAAGGTATTCATGGCACGTGTGCCCCTGCTGTGTCGGAAACATACCGAGAACACTGCTGATGATTCCAACATGGACTTATGTAAAAGGGGAAGCAGGTTTATACGTCAACATGTTCATCGGCAGCACCATAAAGGTTGAAAAAGTTGCAGGAACAAACATCGAGATGGTTCAGCAGACCGATTACCCGTGGAACGGGAAGGTGGCACTAACAGTCAATCCTGAGAAGGCCAGCGAATTCACTCTTTTCATCAGGATTCCGGACAGGACTACAAGCGCCTTGTACAAGCCGGTTCCTGAAGTCTCGGGACTGAAATCGATCTCCGTAAATGGGAAGGCTTTGAAGGTGAATATCGTCAAAGGCTATGCTGAGATCAGAAGGACATGGAAAAAAGGTGATAAGGTGGATTTTGAACTTCCTATGGCAGTGCAGGTGCTTACAGCAGATAATAGAATAGAGGCTGACAGGAACAAGG
>JBLNAO010000174.1:0-3151 GCA_050259395.1 Chloroflexota bacterium | reverse complement strand
ACATCTTGTTCAAGTTTCTGCATAAGAAGATTTAATCAGATATACTTTTGGTCTGATTATTGATGCATGATAATTGAAACAGGCACTATGAAAAAAATTCTTTACATATTAATATTCTCTTCACTTGCTTATTCAACAGGAGGATGCAGGGAAGATTCAATCGTTAGCCACGACCAGGAGATCCTTTTCCAGCTCGATTATACAAATTATGCATGGGGATACCAGCATTATGGCTACATGATCGACAACCAGGGACGCATACTGACATATGACAATCCCGATAAATGGAATTTTCCGGATAACAACTTTATCCTCACCGAGGAGCAGGTGGAACATAATATCAGCATGTGCAGGATATCAGATGAAAAGATTTCCAGGGAAGAACTTGAAAAATTTTCATCATATATCGAAAAGATCTCCACAAGTAAATTAACGGCAATGAAAAACACCGGCGCTGATGCCGGCACTCTTCAGTTTATATGTTACAGTTACTCAGAAAACACCCAGGTTTACAAAGGCATTCTCATAAAGTCCGAGGGTGATTTTTCAGCTGAAAACCTCAATTTTCATTCTAAGAAAGTAATCGCCTGGATGAGGTCAATTGAAGAAACCATCGCTTCAAGGTAGCACATCTTACTGATTTTCTTTATTTTACAATGAACAAGCGAATTAACTTGCTTTTCATGTTTTTTTTATATTATCTTTACCTGTAACAATCTATAAAACTGCAATTAACACTTAAAACTTATGTTTGAAAAACCCGAACTTTTCTGGTTCTTTATTGGCCTCGGCCTTCTCCTTGCCGAACTGATAATACCCGGATTTTTCATTTTTTTCTTCGGACTGGGCGCATGGATAACCGCTTTGGTCTGCCTTATCTGGGAACCTTCTGTCAATGTGCAAATAGTGATCTTCGGGGTTACTTCGGTGCTATCGCTTGCTGCACTGAGAAGGATGATCCAGAAGAAATTCTTTTATCACGATTCCAAAGATTCGGACAATGTGGAAGATGAATTCACCGGGAAAGAAGCTGTGGCGGCAAGTGATTTTGGTCCTGACAACACCGGGAAGGTGCAATTTAAAGGTACCATCTGGTCTTCAGAATCAAAATCCAGGATAAAAGAAGGACAAAGAGTAATAATATTAGAGAAAGATAACTTTAAACTTATTGTAGAACCTAAAACGAACTGAATATGGAAGGATCGAGCACAACAATTATCCTGATCGGGTTAATCTTCCTGGGGTTTATCCTGATCGCATCGATGATCAAAATTGTCCCGCAAAGGACAGCCATCATCGTTGAGCGACTCGGGAAATACAGGGCGACATTCACGGCAGGATTTCAGATTCTTATACCTTTCATCGATAAGGTACGATACAGGCACACCCTGAAAGAGCAGGCTATTGATGTTGCTCCTCAGATATGCATCACGCGCGATAATATTGCCGTGGAAGTCGATGGTATCCTTTATCTGCAGGTCCTTGATCCACAGAAAGCATCTTATGGGATCGACAATTACAGGTTCGCATCCATACAGATTGCACAGACCACAATGAGGAGCGTCATCGGCAAACTGGAACTTGACAAGACTTTTGAAGAGCGTGAAACCATAAACGTTACAATTGTCGAGGCCGTTGATAAAGCCAGCGAACCATGGGGCGTGAAAGTTACCCGCTACGAGGTAAAGAACATATCCCCCCCGCAAAGCATCAAGGATGCAATGGAAAAGCAGATGAGGGCCGAGAGAGAAAAAAGAGCCATCATTGCCGAATCTGAAGGTACAAAACAGGCCAAGATTAACAACGCGGAAGGTGACAAGCAGGAACTCATCAAGAAATCTGAAGGTGAAATGCAGAAACGTATAAACGAGGCTGCAGGCCGCGCTTCAGAGATAGAGCAGCTGGCTAAAGCTACTGCAAACGGTTTGAGGGCCATTGCATCCGCAATTTCCGAGGAAAACGGGCTTAATGCTGTAAACCTCCGTATTGCCGAACAGTACCTGATTGAATTCGGCAAACTCGCAAAATCGAACAATACAATGATCCTTCCTTCCAATCTCACTGATGTGGCCGGAATAGTTGCGACAGCAACTTCCGTATTCAGCGAGACAAAGGATAAGGCAGGAAAGAAATAGAAGTGCCTGAAGTGCACTGGAGTGCGCTAAAGTATTTAGAGTTTAAAGAAAATGCCTGAAGCTATAAGCCTCAGGCATTAGTTTTATCTGTTAAACTCCAGTGCACTCCAGGCACTCTAATGCACTCTGGTCACTTCTACAAACCTTCGTGCTCCGTCCTCCTGATAATCTCGTTCTGCAGGTCTTCCCCGAGATCGTTGAAATAATCACTGTAACCGGCCACCCTCACAATCAGATCCCTGTACCGCTCAGGATGTTTCTGTGCATCTTTGAGTGTCTCGGCATTGACGACATTGAATTGTATGTGATGCCCGTTAAGGCTGAAATAGCTCCTGATCAGGGCAGTTATGTTTGAATAGCTTGCCTCGTCCTCGAAAAAGGAGGGTGAAAACTTCTGGTTCAGCAGTGTTCCTCCAGTCACCAGGTGATTGATCTTCGACGCAGATTTGATGACAGATGTGGGTCCATTATGATCGGCTCCCTGGAAAGGTGAAATGCCCTCGGAAAGAGGCAGCCGGGAATTCCGTCCATCGGGTGTCGCCCCTGTAACGCTTCCGAAATAAACATGCGACGTTGTCGGCAGCATGTTTATCCTGTGAACTCCTCCCCTCGTATTGGGCTTCCCTGTTACAGCATCATAGTAAATTTCGAAAACACTGACAGCCTGCTCATCGGCATAATCATCATCATTTCCATATTTCGGAGTGTGATAAAGCAACCTGTACTGCATTTCTTCATAACCGGTAAAATCTGCACTCATTGCCTTCATCAGCTCCGGCCAGGAGAAGATCTTTTTGTCGTAAATGTTGTGCCTGATTGACGTGAGAATATCTGTTATGCTTCCGAGCCCGACCCCCTGGATGTATGAAGTGTTATACCTTGCACCACCGTCATTGTAATCCTTCCCGTTTTTGATGCAATCTTCAACAAGGAGCGTAAGAAACGGAGCAGGAAGCTCTTCTGCGAACATCCTTTCAATTATGTTATTACCATGTATTTTTATATCTGCAAAATGA
>JBLNAO010000173.1:0-6728 GCA_050259395.1 Chloroflexota bacterium | reverse complement strand
CCAAGCTTCAACATCAGGGGTACCACTTCCATCGGACAGGGTGGTAGTGCATTGGTCCTGATCGACGGTGTTGAAGGTGACCCCAGTCTTCTTAACCCTTCCGACATCGCAAGCATTTCTATGCTTAAGGATGCTGCATCCGCATCGATATACGGAGCAAGAGGCGCTTTCGGCGTTGTTCTTATCACGACAAAGAACCCGGAGAAAGGCAAAACCAGCGTTACATTTACATCCAACTATGCTGTGAAACAGCCAATTGGGGTGCCTGACTTCGTTACAGACGGTTACACATGGGTGACAATGTTTGTCGATGCATTCAAGAACGGTGACGGATCTTTTCCCCAGAATATAAACAAGACCCTTAAGGTATCACAGGCTTATCTTGATGCATTCAGGGCAAAAGTCGAATCAGGACAGCCTTACGAGCAGGTGGAGATTGACCCGGCAACCGGTGAATACGTATATTATGGAAGCACAGATTTCTACAAGGAATTGTATAACAAACACCTGGGAGCCAGTGATAACAATATTTCCATCACCGGAAGCAGCGAGAAGGCAAATTACCTGATTTCGGGCCGTGTACTCGACCAGGGAGGCCTTTTCCGCTACAATACAGATGATTATAACATGAAGAACCTCAGGGCCAAAGGTGGCGTTCAGGTTCTGCCCTGGCTCAGGGTTGACAACAATACGGATTATTCGGAAATGTCGTATCATAACCCGTTGAACGTAGGTGAAGGCAGCGGTATCTGGAGGAACATAGGTGACGAAGGCCATCCGAACGGAACAATGTTCAACCCCGATGGTTCCCTCACAATGGTTTCAGTTTACAACGTCGGCGACACCTGGTACGGTAAAAACGGAATCGACACCAAGAAAAGAGTGTTCAAGAACACTTCAAGCTTCACATCACAGTTCTATAATAACAAGCTTCGCGTGAAAGGTGACTTCACCTTTATGAACACAAATAACGACAGCGAGAGAAAACGCGTTCAGGTTCCCTACAGCAACAAACCAGGCGTCATAGCCTATGTGGGAACAACAACAAACGACCTTACAATCGAGCAGAGGATGACCCAGTATCTGGCCACAAACCTTTTCTCGGAGTATGAAAACACTTTCGCTGAAGATCATTACCTCAAAGTGCTGGTTGGTTACAACTATGAGCAGTCGACATGGAACAGGCTCTCCACACAGCGCAATGGTATCATTTACGAAGATGCTTCAGACCTTAACCTTGCACTCGGACAATCGATCGTTACAGGCGGCGGGTATGAAAAATGGGCTATCCTTGGTGGCTTTTCGAGGGTTAACTATTCATTCAAGGACAGGTATCTCATCGAGCTGAATGCCAGGTACGACGGTTCTTCAAAATTCCCGTCAGATCAGCGTTACGCATTGTTCCCCTCTGTTTCTGCATGATGGCGTCTTTCAAAAGAGCCTTTCTTCACGGTATCTCCCAAACTCATTTCCGATATCAAGCTCAGAGCATCTTATGGCTCCCTGGGCAACGGTAACATTAACTCATATGTTTACCAGGAACAGTTCTCGGTATCACAGTCAGGGAATATCCTTAACGCCGTAAGGCCGCAGCAGACAAGCAGGCCAAGCGTTCTTCCCGATGGCATAACCTGGGAAACATCCACTACAACCGACTTCGGTCTCGATTTCTCGATGTTGTCCGACAGGCTCATGTTCGTTGGTGATGTTTATAAGAGAAACACAACCGACATGTTCACAATAGGTCTTACCCTCCCGGCAATTTTCGGAGCAACAGCACCGAAAGGAAACTATGCCGACCTTGTTACAAAAGGATGGGAAATGTCACTTACCTGGAGAGACAAATTTGATGTTGCTGCAAAACCGTTTAACTACAATGTGAGGTTCACTCTTGCAGACAACAATTCAAAGATCACCAGGTACAACAACCCCGACAAGCTTCTGTCTGACTACTATGAAGGACAGGTTCTCGGTGAAATATGGGGCTATGTAACTGAAGGTTTCTTCGAAAGCGACGAGGATGTTGCTGGTCATGCCAAGCAGAGTCCTCAGATGAGAGCCTCCCCCACCAACATCTGGTATGCAGGTGACATCAAGCTTGCCGACCTCAACGGTGACGGATTTGTCAATATCGGAACCAACAGGGTTTCCGACCCGGGCGACAGGAAGATCATTGGCAACAGCCAGGCTCATTACACATTCGGAACTACAATCGGCGCCGACTGGAACAACTTCTTCTTCACTTCATTCTTCCAGGGTGTAGGTAAACAGCAGTGGTACCCGAGCACAGAATCTGAAATATTCTGGGGTCAGTTCAACAGGCCTTACAACAACATTCCGAAGTTCCATCTTGGCAACATATGGACACCTGAAAACACGAACACATACTTCCCCAGGACAATGTCGCGTGCAGCTTCAAGCAGTTCCAGCAGGGAACTTGGAGTGGCACAGACGAAGTACCTTCAGAACATCGCATATATAAGGCTGAAAAACGTTCAGCTTGGATATAATCTTCCAAAGAGCCTTATTTCAAGATTCGGCGCTTCCGATCTGAGAGTATATGTATCGGGTGAAAACATCTGGACCTGGTCACCTCTGTATAAGCTTACAGGCAAAGGCCACCTTGATGTTGAGAACACCGGACCATCCGACCAGCTCTTCACTTCAGGCAACTCAGGAGACGGATACAACTATCCTATGCTTTCGAGCTTCTCATTTGGATTGAGCGTATCGTTTTAACACCTTCAAAATACAATAACATGAAAATGAAAAAACTTTATATACTGTTCCTGCTTATTGGCTTCGTTGCCGTAAGCTGCGAACTGGAGCAGATTCCGCAGTCAACTGCTTCAAAGGAAGCTGTTTTCGGCAGTGAAAGCGGGTTACAGCTGTACTCCAATTCATTCTATGGCATCCTGCCCAACAGGTCAACAAACCTGGATGCAATGTCAGATTACATGGTTGTCAAGTCAGTTCCTACCTTTGTACAGGAAGGAGCGTTCGCCGCAACACTTAGCTCAGGCTGGGATTGGGGAGATCTGAGGAATATCAATTACTTCCTGCAGTACAACCGTAACCCGAAGGTTCCTGAAGACGTGAGAAAGAATTATACTGCGATAGCAAAATTCTTCCGCGCTTATTTCTACTACGAAAAAGTGAAAAGATTCGGTAATGTACCATGGATAGGGAAGCCCCTCAATGTTACCGATACCGATATTCTCTATGGTGGCAGGGATCCCCGCACCCTTGTTATGGACTCGATAATGGCTGACATCAACTATGCGTGCGCCAACATCAAAGCCAACAGCGAACCTACAAGGAGCCTTGTAACGAAGTATGTTGCCTATGCCCTGAAATCGAGGATCTGCCTCTTTGAAGGCACATTCAGGAAATATCATACAGAACTTGGCCTGCAGGCAACAGCAAATACTTTCCTGCAGATGTCTGCCGATGCTGCCAAAGCTGTTATGGATGCCAACATCTATTCAATAAACACTGCAGGTGGTGCCGGCAAATCATACAGAACTGTCTTCACCAGCGCTCAGCCTACAGCAAACGAGGTGATGCTTGCTTCGATATGCGACCTTACGCTGTCTGTTCTCAACGATGCCAACTGGTATTGGACAAGCGGTACATACGGCGACAAAGCAAACTTCCACAGGACATTCATCAACACTTATCTTAACCTCGACGGAACTCCTTTCACAAACAATCCTGCATGGCCCACAATGCTTTTCAAGGATGAAGTGAAAAACAGGGACCTCAGGCTGAAGCAGACCATCCGTCTCGGCGATTATAAGAGAATCAGTGGTGGCGCCCTGGTTGCAGCTCCTCCGGTCTTCTCATATACTTTCACGGGTTATCAGCCTATCAAATGGACCCTGGATGACATGTATTATGATACCAGGGACCTGAATATCAACTCGATATCGATGTTCCGTTATGCCGAAGTTCTGCTTAACTATGCAGAAGCAAAAGCAGAGATGGGCACCCTTACCGATGCTGACTGGGCTGCAACAATCGGAGTACTTCGCGCCAGAGGAGGTATCACAGCGGGTCTCACATCCAAGCCCACTGTTATTGATTCATATCTGCAGACCAACTACTACCCGAACATTACCGATCCGGTTATTCTTGAAGTCAGAAGGGATAGAGGAATCGAGCTTTGCCTCGAAGGTTTCCGCTTTGCTGACGTTCTGAGATGGAAGAGGGGTGAGCTTATGAACCAGGAATGGAACGGCTTCTATGTTCCTGCACTGAACACACCGATGGACCTTAACGAAGATGGCGTAAACGATGTTGTCTTCTACCAGGGCACCAAACCTTCCCTGGGTTCATCGCTTACCTATGTAGACGTTTCAGCTACCGTCAGTGGAAAAACCAACCCGCAACTTTTGAAAAACGGCACATCGGGTGAACTTACATGGATGAACAACATTAAGAGAAAATGGGAAGACAAAATGTATTACTATCCGATCCCGCAGTCAGCTCTGATCACCAATCCCAACCTGGGTCAGAACCCCGGATGGGAATAGAAATATCGAGTTAACAAAATCATTAACCGCAGGTTTTTGCCTGCGGTTAATTTTTAAAAACTACAACCATGAAAATCAGAAAAATCTTCACAGCGGCATCCGCAATTCTGATGTCTGCCGTACTTTCATTAAATACTTCAGGACAAAGCAAAAAGGAAACACCTTTTACAATTATACAGTATAACATAAGGATGAGCACTCCTTCAGATAAGGAGAATGCCTGGCCTTTGAGGAAAGAGAAGGTGACCGGCCTTCTCAGTTTCCATGGCGCAGATATTTTCAACATCCAGGAAGGTCTTCCGGAACAGATGGACGATCTTACGGCAATGATGCCAGAGTTCGACCATGTGGGAGTCGGCCGTGATGATGGCAAGAGAGAAGGCGAGCACATGGGTATATTTTACAAAAGGGACAGGTTTCAGAAACTCGATGCCGGAATGTTCTGGCTCAGCGAGACTCCGGATAAACCGGGTTTCGGATGGGATGCCGTATGCAACAGGTATGTTCAGTGGATAAAGCTGAAGGATAAGGTAACCAAAAAATCCTTCCTTGTCTTTGATACCCATTTTGACCACAGGGGTGTTAAGGCCCGCGAGGAATCAGCCAAAATGATCCTCAAATACATCAGGGATATCAATAAGGAAAACCTTCCGCTCATACTTACCGGCGACCTTAATCTTACACCCACGAGCGCTCCTGTTCAGACAATCCTCACCGAGCTTAAGGATGCTCAGGACATTACACAGACCCCTCACTATGGTCCCGTCAATACAAGCGGTGGCTTCGATGTTAAAGTGCTTCGCTCAAAGATCGATTACATTTTTGTTAACGACAAAGTGGATGTTCTGAGACATGGTCACATAACTGATTCATTCGGGCTTTTTTACCCGTCAGATCATATACCTGTACTTGCGGATGTCCGCATTAAATAGTTCAATAAACCATTTCAATCAACATCTTTATCCCCTTTCTGTAATCAGGGAGGGGATTTTTCTTGCCTCATTCCGGCAAAAGCATTATCTTATCGGGATAAAACAGGCTATATATGAGAATTATACCGGTTTTTCTTCTGACGTGCCTGATGATTCAGGCTGGATCGTGCACACGGAATTACACCGGAAGGATCATGACAGTCAAAGGACCGATTTTTCCGAAAGAGATGGGAGCAACTCTCACTCATGAACATATCCTCGTTGATTTCATTGGTGCGGATTCGATAAGCTACAAACGGTGGAACAGGGATGAAGTTGAAAAAAAGGCGGTTCCTTTCCTTCTTGAGGCAAAGAAACTTGGAATGGTGACTTTTGTGGAGTGCACGCCTGCTTTCCTTGGCAGGGATCCCAGGTTGCTGCGATCGATTTCAGAATATACAGGTATCAACATACTTACAAACACCGGTTATTACGGTGCCAGCAACGACAAGTACATGCCTGAAATTGCATACAGGGAAACCGCTGATGAACTTGCGCAACGATGGACAGCTGAATGGAAAAAAGGTATTGAAGGCACCGGGGTGAGGCCGGGGTTCATAAAGATCGGTGTGATGAGCGGTAATCTTTCGGTGCTGCACAAGAAGATCGTCAGGGCTGCGGCGAAAACACATCTGAAGACAGGCCTGGTGATTGCTTCGCATACAGGCCCTGCAATACCTGCATTTGAAGAGCTCGGAGTACTTATGGAAGAAGGTGTATCGCCGGAGGCATTTATCTGGGTTCATGCACAGTCTGAAAAGGACTCTTCAGCACATGTGCTTGCGGCCAGAACAGGAGCATGGGTGAGCTTCGACGGGTTGAATGACGATAATGTTCCTCAATATGTAAAGCTGATAAAGACCATGGAAGAAAACCAGTTGCTCGATAAGGTTCTTCTTTCACACGATGCTGGATGGTACAGGCCTGGTGTGCCTCAGGGAGGCGAATACCGGGGATATGCCGCATTATTTGAAAAACTTGTGCCTGCCCTGAGGAGAGAAGGATTTACCGATGGGGAAATAAACCAGCTTCTTGTTGAAAATCCCGCAAGTGCATTTACGATCGGTGTTCATAAGATCAACAATTAATTTTCTGGCCGGCTCATTTATTTAGTCATATATTTAAATGAAACATTGCCGATATTATCAGGTTTTCCCTTGATTGCTTCTGAGATCCTGCCTGTTGTTTTTCCTTTACTGTCACGGTTCACACGGATCTCCCT
>JBLNAO010000172.1:0-11891 GCA_050259395.1 Chloroflexota bacterium | reverse complement strand
GGACGAACCAGAATGCAACAACAGAATTTGCGACACCTGCAGCAGCCACTTCAGGAACATACTACATAAAAGCAACTAATGCGGCGAAATGCTTTGACATAAAGCCGGTCCACGTATCAGTGTTGACTTCGCCTGCAGCTGATGCCGGACCAGACCAGGAGCTCAACTATGTATTTACGGCAACTGTTTCCGCCATACGGCCGGCAGCCGGTGAAACAGGAGCGTGGTCAATCTACAATGGTACGGGAGTATTCGCGAATCCGAACGAAGCGGTAACAACCCTCAGCGAACTCGGAATCGGTGAAAATATTTTTCTCTGGACAGTCACAAACGGGGTGTGCCCGGCAGCCGTTGATACGTTAAAGATAAATGTGAAGGATCTTACAGTGCCAACACTGATAACACCAAATAATGATGGAAGAAACGACTTTTTCGTACTGAGCGGAATTGAGGACCAGCCCGGCAATGAGCTTATAATCTTCGACAGGAGGGGTGTTGTGGTGTTTAAGGATAAAGATTACACTAACGATTGGGAAGGGATAGACTATAATGGCAAACCACTCGCTGATGATACATATTTCTTTGTCCTGAAAACAGGCGACGGCAGACAACGGAGCGGATTTATTGTGATAAGAAGATGAAACAGCGGAGAGCCCTAATTTCGTTATTTATCTTCGCATTTTCATTTCAATGCGTCAATGCCCAGATAGCGCCAGTTACGGATCAATACATACTTAATCCTATACTTATAAACCCGGCTTATGCAGGAACCAGGGGAGCTCTCAGTGTTGCAGCTTTTTACAGGAAACAATGGGCAGGCATAAAAGGAAGTCCGGAAACAATCACATTGATTGCGGATGCTCCTCTCCAGGACAGGAAGGTGGGACTCGGCCTTTCTATAATGAACGATAAGATCGGAGTTACAAGGGAGACCTCGTTTAATTCATTCTATTCGTACAGAACTGAGACTTCAGCCGGTGATTTGTTTTTTGGCCTTAAGGCAGGTCTAATGGCGACAAATACAAAATGGTCTGACCTGGTTGTTCTCGATCCGGGTGATGAATTGTACCTTCAGGATTCAAGGGTGTTCGTAGTGCCCGATTTCAGCTTTGGCGCCTACCTTACTGATCAAAAGTATTTTGCCGGTTTTTCGATTCCGCGGCTGATCGGGTACAGGTTCAACTTTGAAAAGAATCATTATTCACTCAAGATCAATCCCGGGCAGTATTATTACCTTTTCAATGCCGGTTACTCGTTCGATATTGCAGATGAAATAAGATTTCTTCCTTCATTTCTCCTTTCACTCTCTCCGGGAGAAAAGGTATTACTGGACCTGAATGCACATTTCAGCTTTTCGGACCGCATGTGGGCCGGCCTGTCATACAGGACTAACAGATCGATAGCGGCATTATTCCAGTTCGCTGTAAGCAACCAGCTGAAAGCGGCATATTCATATTATCTCAATTTCAGCCCACTGGGCCGGTTCAGCAACGGATCTCATGAGATCATGCTCAGGTATGAGTTCCGCTACAAGGCTGATGTTGTGAATCCGCTTATTTTCTGAAAAGGAATGAGAAAGGAAATTACATCGGCCTGCCTTCTTTATATCATTATGCTCTTTTCTGCTTCAGCCCAAAAAGATAATTATGTCATAACAAGAGCTCCTTTCAGCTCCCCAAAGTACGACGAGTTCTCTCCTGTTTTCTATAAAGGGGGAGTAATATTCTGCTCGAACAGGGAACAAGGCATACTTTCAGGGTACTCCACACCCGACAATAAAGCGTTTTTCAAACTATACCAGTCAGATACAACAGCAGCTACACAGTGGCAAAGCAGCAGGCTGCTGACAGGAAGTATCAATTCCAATCTTAATAACGGTCCGGCCACATTTAACAGGAAAGGAGACACGGTTTATTTCTCGAGGAATATTGTTACCGATGGAAACTTCAGGGATATTATAGGAAGGGGAAATAAGCTGGGATTGTTTTTCGCAGTGCTAAAAAACGGTGAATGGACAAATGTGCAGGATATGAGATTCAATGACAATGCATGGAATATTACCACTCCATACCTGTCGCCTGATGGTTTGAGGTTGTATTTTGCGTCAGACAAGCCTGGTGGTTACGGAGGATCAGACCTGTATTACAGTGAATGGAAAAGCGGATACTGGAACAATCCCGTGAACCTGGGAAGACCTGTAAACACAGGAGGCAATGAGGCTTATCCATTTGTCAACGACGCAGGAGACCTGTTCTTCTCTTCAGACAGCCTGCCGGGTAAAGGAGGAAAAGATATCTTTTTCACTCATTTTGCGGATACTTCCTGGATCCAGCCTGTGAACCTCAGTGCCCCTGTAAATTCCTCCGGGAATGATTTTGGCTTTATTGCAGACGGAACCATTACAAAGGGTTACTTCTCGTCAGACAGGGCGGGGATGCTCGATATTTATTCATTCAGGACGATCAGGCCACAATTCTTTTATTGCACGCCCGAGCAGGAAAGCAGCTTATGCTACAGTTTCTCCGATGATGCCCTGATAGATGTAGACCCTCTTACACTTCAATTCAGCTGGGAATTCGGTGACGGCGAAAAGCAATCCGGATATGTCGTGGAGCATTGCTATTCTAAACCCGGAAAATACACAATCAGTGAATCAATTACTGAGAAAAAGACGGGTAAGCTGGTCTTCATGAAAACAATTGCGGACATCCAGATTAATGACAATAAGCTCCCGCAGATAGTTCTGAATGGTCCGGTTGTTGCCGGAAGGGAGGTGAATCTTACAGCTGCTGCTTCTTTACCAGGTTATGAAGAAGTTTCTCATTTCTGGGATTTTGGAGATAATTCCGTTGTTAAAGGCGGATCCGCAGCGCATGTCTTTGGCGAAGGCGAAACCCGGGTAAGGCTCCTTTCAAATTTAAAAGAGAGCTCAACAGGCATTACAAAGCAGGTTTGTGTTGAAAAAACAGTGAAGTCATCTTCGCAGCCTGCCACGAAACAGGAAAAGAAAATCGGCAATGCTATTCCTGTTAACCTTACAAACGGAACCAACAGCCGGGCTGTTGAGGTTGAAAAGATCTACTCCTCTGCTGCTGAAATAGCGAGAAAAGCCGTTTTTGCAGTTCAGGTTCATGAATCTGCAACCCCTATGGACTTAAATGACCAGATGTTCAGGAACCTGTCCTCCCGCTACGCGATAAGAAGGATTCCTTCCGGAAAAGGTTATTCATATCTTATTGATGAACAGATCAGGTTCATGCCGGCTTATGCCTCTTACAGTGACGCAGCAGAAAATGGTTATCCGAATGCACGGATAATCACCTACACTCCATCCGATACGGCCGAAGGTGAATTATGGAATTTCAAAAGGACCTACGGGACCTCGAGCGAAATGTACTTTATGAACAATGGAACTGTTATTTCCAGGAAGGCTTTGCCTGTTCTTGACAGGCTCATTCTGCTTCTGAAGAGGAACCCGGGTTTGAAAATAATGGTTGCTGCCTTTACAGAAAATTCAGGTTCTGCATACACAAATATGCAACTGTCAGTCAAGCAGGCGCAAAGCATAGTCGACTATCTGGTTCTCAATGGCATCAGCAGAGCGCGTCTGACTGCAAGAGGATACGGTGGAACCCGCACAATTACCCCGGAATACCCTGAATCGGAGAAGCTGAAAAACAGGAGGGTTGATTTTATAAAGATTGACTGATCAGAAAGGAATCAGGATCAAAGAATAATAAATGTATGCAATCAGTTCCCGCATTGTCTTCACGTATCCGACACCATCCGGTCCGGTATGCCTCACGTCGCGCAATGCAATCACACCCACATTCACCGGACGGTCGAGCACTTTGTCAAAAGTCATCCAGGTCCTTCGGGAATGCGCACCCGAGCTGATTATGTTTATGCCCCTGACATTGATGTCGGCCTTGCTGAGCCAGTCTTTCAGAGCCAGAGCACTGGTGAGTGTCCTGTTTATCCTTACCCTGTTACCTGAAACGGCTGTCACTTTCGAAGAATCCACGCCCATCGAGAGCAGCCTTTTTGCAGTCAGCTCAGCGTTGGAGTTCATGTTATTTATGATCCTGCTTTTATTATCAAGCCCGGATATGTCGTATGTGCTGTTATTGAGGAATGGTATTGTTGTGCTTCCATTAAGGATTATTTCTTTCACGAAAAGGTTTCGGTCGCCAAATTCTCCAACCACATCGTTGTCAAACTGGATCATCACAGAATCCACTTTCGTGCCATCCCAGGCAGCGGCATATTTACGCCTGCGCTTATCAGCATTGAAATCAGCAACCAGGGAATCATTTATCCACAGATTGAAATGGGCAGCGTTTTCACCGTCCAGCTCGCTCCTGGCCCTGACCTCAACCAGCCTTACATCACCCGGATCGTGCGCGGCCGTGTAAAAGATCAGGTAACCATCAGTATAGACATTGTAATACTCTGTAGTTGATTTCAGTCCGGTAATGAAGATGTGCTCATATTTTCCTGAAATGAATTCATCTGCAGCAGCTTGAAGATCATTATATGAAAGCCAGCCTTCAATGACAAGAATATTTGCATCTGCTTTTTCGGATTTTGAAAGAAATTGTGAGATCTTAAGGGTTAAGGGCCTTGCGAATACAAGCATCATAACGATAAAAACTGCACATGCAGTCAAAATGATAATCCTTTTGCTCAGCTTCATGAGAGTAAAAATAAAAAGGAAAAAGGAAAAAGCACCAGCTTTCTCCCTTTCCTTTTCTGACTTTCACATTTTACCCTATTTAGCCACAATAAGCTTCTGGACGTAAAGCACTGATGGGCCGTCTGCGA
Organism: Chloroflexota bacterium; assembly: GCA_050259395.1. Classification (GTDB taxonomy): domain Bacteria; phylum Bacteroidota; class Bacteroidia; order Bacteroidales; family VadinHA17; genus LD21. Next base: position 7,067 of record JBLNAO010000172.1, on the reverse strand, counting down.
TCTGAGCTATGTAGAACCCGGGTTTGGTTATGTTTATAGGTATTTTTGTAGTGTCTGTAATATTCTCAAGTTTTGTTTCCTGGAACACTTTCCCGGCTAAATCAGTAAGCCTGAGAACTGCTGTGGCGCTGTTCTCTTTGAAATTTGCCACGCTAATGTATTCTCTTGCAGGGCTGGGATAGATTATTAGAATGCCATTATTAATTACCGGTTCAACTTCAGTTGTTACACCAAGTATGTTGTTAGTCACAGGTTTGCTGCCGATTGTTTCCGCTTTTGCCCCTGATGTTGTCTGCAATGGGTTTGTTGCGGGTTGTGTATATGCAATTTTCACGGTGTCGCGGCTGGTGAGATTTGCAGGAAGCGTGAGAATGACGTTATTTCCCGATATGGTAATTGATTGTACAACTTTCAGGCTTCCGTTGACAGTTGCAGCAAATGCTGTTACTGCAGGGACAAATGCGGAAGACAGGTTATCGTTATAAACCATTTCAATTTTGTTCGGAGTGTCGTTATCAACAGCAGAGCTTACATATACAGGTACCGGTGCAAGTACTGAGTTGACGACTGATTTTGCGCTTATCGACTCGGCCTGTGTACCTGATGTACATTGCAGGGGATTTGTGGATGGTTTTGTGTATGAAAGAGTTACTGTTTCGCCGTATTTTACGGGAGATGAAAGAGTCAGATAAACATTTTTGTCGGAAACGGCAAGACTGCTGACGCTTCTTGAAACTGAATTGACTTTAACATCGAATGCAGTTGCTGATGGGATCACGCTTGTCGAAACGCTTAGATTATAGATGACTTCCACCTGTGATGAATTGCTGTTCTTTACACTTGAGCTCTGATATGCCAGTATTACCGGTGCAGGAGCGGGAGCGGGAACAGTTGCTATTGCGCTTTCGAATGCACCAAGATCGGGAGCAGCTCCTGCAAACGGCAAACCTGCATTTGCACCGGCATCGATCAGGTCAGAACCTGAAGCGAGGTGTGAAAATTCAATGTCGGGGAGTGATCCGTCTGGTTTCCTTGGTCTTTTCATCTGGGTCATGTCGATACTTGCAAAATCAGCATCATTCACAGCAGGAGCTCCTGCATCCCAGGTGTTATGATCAGAAATATTCCTTGATCTCCCCTGGTAGTTAATGCCATTCCCAAAAGAGATGTTGTTCCTGAGGGTGGTTATTGCAGTTCCTTCTGTCTTGTAGAACCTGAATCCGAAGTCATTTGTGTTTTTGTAAGCAATGCAGTTATACAGAGCCATATCAGTACCCGTAGGCTGGTCCATGCCTTCATCAAAACCCATCAGCTTGTTGTCAGCCGAAATGCAGTTATACAGCGTTCTCTGATTATTCGGGAGTTCAGTAAAGCTGGCATCGTAACCAAGCTTGAACCCGTCACCATTGCCATTTGTTGGATTGTCCTTGCCGTTCCTGAATGCCCAGCAGTTTTTGTAGATCATATATCCAGATCCGCCATAGTTGTCCCAGCCGTCATCGCTGTTCGCCCATGCCCTGCAGCCTTCATAACTGATTGTGCTTGAACCCCTGACGTTTCCGTTGAACCCGTTTGCAAGTCCTCCGTTGTCATAATAATCGTAGTTTCCGTAAGAATCGCAGTTGATGTATTTTATGTCAGTAACAGTTCCGTTCAAAGAGAAGCCATTGCCACAATTTGTTACGATACACTGCTCGAGAGTTATGTTGCTGCAATTGCTCAGTTCCCATCCGTCAACAGGCGAGGAACCACTGGAAGATTTGCTGAGATTGTTGTATTCCCTTACGTTTTTTACTGTCACTCCTTTAATAATCCAGTAATTGCAGCTGCTGAACAGGATGCCCCAGTTCACACCTGATGAAGATGAAAGAGAAGCACAGTCAAGCACAGGTATTTCACCAGGATACGCCATCACTGTAATTCTGGCGGAACTGTTTCCGCTGCGTGAAGAGATCTTTACACCATGACCACTGTCATACATACTAGTGTAATTACCCCCACGGATATAGAGAATATCTCCGGCGGAAATAGTGCTGAAACCTTTCTGCCAGGTAAGCCATGGCTGGGTTATAGTGCCGGGATTGCTGTCGTTGCCATTCGTTGCTACATAATAGGTGGTTGCATTGGCTGCCGCAGTGATGAGTATCAGGAGCAGTGCAAATATTGATTTTTTCACAGTGTTTGGATTTAGAGTTATTACTGAAAATTATCTGATTATTTCACCACGATCATTTTCTGGTTGTAGATGACCTGGGTGCCTGAAATGATCTGGAGTTTGTAAAAACCAGGAGCAAGAGACAAAGGAATGTTTTTCATAAGTGAAGGATCAGAAAGAGTTGTCTCCTGGCACAATTTGCCTGAGAAATCGAACAGTCTGAGCACAGCTGAGGCCTGGCTGGGATTGAAATTCACAATGCTTATGAAATCTTTGGCCGTTGTAGGAAGTATTGTTATCTGCCCATTATTGATCTTAACGTCATTTGTGTTTGTAGGCGCAGAGGTTGAGTCTGCAGGTGCTGGTGCAGGATCAGGATTAGAAGCTGTAGTATCAGCCGGAGCTGCTTTCTCAACAAGATTCATGACTGTTTTTGCTGTGACCGATTCAGCCTGTGTGCCTCCAATGCATTGAAGTGGATTTACAGAAGGTTTTGTATATGAAAGCATTACAATGTCTCCATTCTTTACGGGAGACTCGAGGGTCAGGTAAACATTTTTGTCAGTTATGGCCATTTTGCTGATGCTTCTTACGGATGAATTGACCTTTACTTCATACGAGGTCGCTGCAGGAAGGGAACCTGAAGCAATGGCAAGGTTGTAGGCCACTTCTATTTCTGCAGGATTTGTGTTCTTCACAGTTGAATTCTGATATGCAAGGATGATTGCCGGAGCTGCAGGAGCCGGAGCGGAAAAGGCGGTTTCAAATGGTCCCAGGTCGGGAGCCGATCCGTCATATTTAGTGCCAACGTTCGTTCCGGCATCGATCAGGTCGGAGCCTGATGCAAGCTTCATGAAGTTGAGATCGGGAAGATCACCATTTGATTTTCTTGCCTTAGAGATCCCAGTTGTATCGAGGCTCATGAAATCGGCTGCTGAAACTGCCGGTCCGGAAGATGGAAGCCCTGAATCGTACGAATTATGGTCTTTTACAGCGTTGGTGTAGGTGCCGTTCCAGTTCTCAGTTGAGTTATCGAAAACTATGTTGTTCCTGAATACGTTTGGCAGGTTGTAAGCATAGAAAACGAAACCATAAGGATTTTTCCAGGCAATGTTGTTATAGAAATTGAATTTAACATTCGCACCGTTTTGATTGTATCCTCTTGTTCTGTTGTAAAAAGCTATGCTGTTCTTTACGGTTCTTTTGAACTCGGTGCCATTCTGCGTTGTGGTGGATCCGAATTTGAATCCGCCGCCATCACCGCCCTCAGTGCGCCCGTCTTCGCGAAAGCCGTTGCGCCACGACCAGCATCCGTCGATAATCACGTTTCCATTATTTTGCCACAGGTCTATGCCGTCGTCGGAATTGCTCCAGAGCCTGCACCCCTTAATTATATTTTCCATTGAAGCGCTCTGATAGCCAACCTCAAGACCATCGGCATTTCCGTATGCATCACCTGAAGTCAGGGGGTCGTAATTATCATGGAAGTCGCAATTCAGAACAAGGTTGTGATTCGATTCATCGCGGATTACCATCCCATGGCCGTTATGATGGCTGTTTATACGTTCAAACTTGTTGTGGTCTGAACCTTGTACCGCAATGCCATACCAGATCGTGGCTGTTTTTTGTGTGAAATAAGCCACTTCAATACCCCTGATATGAATATAATCGACATTGTTGACATAAATAAGGCACACAGGCCAGGAAGGAGTAGTGAACGAAGAGCTTTTTGTGAATACCGGACGTTCACCTGGGTAGGACCAGATTTTTATAGTATCGGAAGCAGTTCCGTTTTTTCCTGTGAGATTTTGTCTCGAATCGTATTTGTAAATACCGCCACGGGCATAAATGACATCCCCCGCTTTCGCAACTGACCATGCTTTATTTAATGTGAAATATGGAGATGAAATTGATCCGTTGTTTGTATCATTGCCGGATGGTGATATATACCAGGAAGTAGCTGAGGCTACTGTCGATAAAGTCAAAAACAGGATGATAGCTAAATTCTTCATTTTATAAGTTTAATTTGACGAAATAGTTATATTCTTTGACAAACAATGAAGTATTAACGACGTAATACATCAATTGTTACGTACCTAAAATAATTTAGATTCATTCTAAGCAGCTCGCCTGAATTTATTCTTTCAAGATTTAAATAGACAAAATGGGATTGTATAACTGGGTTAACAGGATGTATACTAATTACCCGCGTCTGAAACAGGTATCTTCCCTTTTCGCGGTTAATATAATAATCATCCCTCTTTCGATAGTCTCCAACATTTTTATCACCCGGTTCCTGGGCCCGGAAGCTTTCGGCGACTTCAAGTTCCTGTCCTACATTTTCAGCACCGCAATGGTTTTCTTCAATTTTGGATTGTATTACGCAGGAAACCGTGCAATAGTACTGAATTCTGACAAGGAAAAGACAAGGGAATATTATGGCACTATGCTGGTGCTGATGGCGGCTATCTTCATGGTTATGTTCATTTTCCTGATGATTTATGCATTCGTTGACCATAACATTGTACAAAAGGGATTAAGGTCGACGCTTATCATGCTCATACCCTTTTCGTGGATCTTCCTGATGACCAATTACTTTGAAATCCTGTTCCAGGCCGATAACCGGATAAGCCTTCTTGCGAAGAGCAGGTTATACCCAAGATTATTGTTTTTGATTGCCACCCTCGGCGCCTACCTCATCTTTTCAGATTCCACAGGTAACAGGTTGAGGATCATATGGGCTCTTTTCATGGGTGCTCATATAATCGGGTTTGGCTACATTATCTACAAAGTGAATCCTGCTTTTTCCAACATGCGAAATCGGATAAAAGAGGTAATTCATTTCAACAAAACATATGGTTTCAATGTCTATATAGGAACACTTTTCAATGTTGCGACTTTGTCAGTTTCGGGGATGCTTATAAGTTATTTCGGCGCTACCAATGCAGGGGTGGGTTTTTTTGGCCTTGCACTCACCATTTCAGAGCCGCTGAATGTTATTCCGAATGTGATTGCAACAACACATTACAAGGATTTTGCTTCAAAGAAGAGCATTGAACGAAGACTTACGAGGGTGACTGTCGCAGTATCGGTTATTGCCCTCATCCTTTGCTGGTTACTTGTCGGACCGTTTATTAAAATATTTTATGGCCGGGAATTTATCCCGGTTATCTATCTCACTTTCATTGTTAGCTCAGGTGTGATATTTCACGGAATGGGCGATTATTATAACAGGTTCCTTGGAGCACATGGACAAGGTAAAGCACTGAGAAACAGTGCAGTGATCGTTGGTATAGTTATTGTGATCTGCAGCTTCACCCTTATTCCTTTTTTCGGGCAGAATGGTGCAGCCATAACCCGTATACTATCGGGAATTACATACCTGTCGACAATGTACTGGTATTACAGGAGGCTTGTTAGAGAGCTTAAAGAACCTGAAGAAACCATAACCCCCGAAACCCAGCCGGCAGCATGAGAAATTCACATGGTCTTTATTATCATAATCCGGGTCCGAATATTGGTTTATTTGAATATTCCTATGTTTTGATGCTGGTGCTCTATGCAGGCAGGTCAATTGATTTCTTCGAATCGCCTGTTATGACTGAGAATCCAATAGGAGTTCTCCTTCCTGTTGTAATGAGTGGTATTCTGGCATTCAAATGGAAACTGTTTTTTTCTCCACGATTTTTTGCACTGCTTTTCTTTTTCGCAGTTTACTTCATCATCGTTTCACTTAAATATTATGATCTGAGGCCCACTTTCGTTCTGACCTATTACTTTATTTTCTTTACGGCATATGCCACTGTCGCAATTCTGAAATTCAATTTTTTCCTTATTTACGAGAAAATCCTGTACTACCTGGCAATCGTATCGTTATTCCTTTGGGGAGTGCAGGTTGCTGCGGGTGGGGATTTCCTGTTTAACATCATATCCCGATTTTCATTCCTGGAAGACATTTCTTATGTATCAGGCGGAGGGATCAGCACAGTGATATATTCAATCCAGCCATATGCAACCACACTTGTAAATGAACATTTAATTTCAAGGAATTGCGGCTTCGCCTGGGAACCAGGAAGTTATTCAAGCTACCTCGCTTTGGGGATCTACATAAATCTTTTCATTTCAAAGCAGGATGCAGAAACAAAAAAGAGATTCTGGGTATTGCTTCTTGCCATACTCTCAACGATGTCGACAACCGGATACGTTCTTCTTGCGCTTATCATGGTTTATTACCTTCTCAACCGCGATTTCAGCAAAATAGTGCTGCTCATGCCGGTTGCAGCCCTTGCTTTGATTCTTTTCTTCTCGCTTCCTTTCATGAAGGACAAGATAATAGAGCTCGTTAAGGAGCCTGAAAGCCTCAACGAAATGGTTTACCAGGCAGCAGGAACGAGGGAAAGGAATGTAACTCCCCAGCGGTTCTCATCGCTGATCATAACTCTGATTGATTTTAAAGACAATCCGCTATTTGGCATTGCCGCTCATTCTGAAGAATCATGGATAGAGCGTGCAGGCACACACATATCCCCGATTTCAGGCATAGGAAACCTGATGGCCCAGTTTGGCCTGGCAGGCCTGATTCCTTTCCTCTTCTTCACAATACGAACGTCCATGGACTTTTCGCGGTATTTCAATTATAGGGGAAAATACCTGATATTTTTTATAATGTTCGGTATATCAATAAGTTATTCCGTCATCTTCGTGCCATTCATAATGTCGTTCTGGATGTTCTCTTTTTTTGAACCCGGAAATGAACCAGTGAAAGAGGAGAGCCTGGCAAAAACAGCAAAATCAATCTACTAATCAATAAAATAGGGATGTCTTACGTAATTTTTGGTGATCTGTTCACATTTCCTGATGGAGAAGCGGCAACAAACAGGGTGCATACTTATGGAAAAGGATTTGTTTCAAA